>NZ_VDAG01000062.1:0-1705 GCF_019584505.1 Kluyvera sp. EC_51
CTGGGATTTAAATCCATGAAGACGGCTTACGCCACCATCAAAGGTATTGAGGTGATGCGTGCACTACGCAAAGGCCAGGCCTCAGCATTTTATTATGGTGATCCCCTGGGCGAAAAGCGCCTGGTAAGCAGAGTTTTTGAAATGTAAGGCCTTTGAATAAGACAAAAGGCTGCCTCATCGCTAACTTTGCAACAGTGCCATAGAAAGGTTACATTTCTAAAAATTATAACGCTGACCTGGGGACCGGGAATATGTATTCATTTATCGCACGCCAGCCTATTTTTGACACAAAAATGCAGACCGTCTCTTATGAGCTGCTTTTCAGGGACGGAATGAACAATGCCTTTCCCGATGTTTCACCAGAATACGCCACGTCCAGAATGATTTCTGACCAGTTTTTATGCATCCCTGTTCCCCGTATAGCCAACAATCACAGTTCTTTTATTAATGTGCCGCACCAGATGATCATTAACGGACTGGGCGATACGCTGCCGAATGAAAAAGTGGTCATCGAAATTCTGGAAAATGCAGTCCCGGATGATGCGCTTTTCTGTGCCGTAAAGGATATGCACGACAGGGGTTACCAGCTTGCGCTCGATGATTTCACGATGGATGATGAATGGGACCGCTTTATGCAGTATATTTCTGTCATCAAATTTGATGTCAGAGACAATGACTATGAAGATATCCGGCAATATATCCACAGAAAAAGTCAGCTTCTGCAGGGCATAAAATTCCTTGCTGAAAAAGTGGAAACAAGGGACGAGTTTGAGCTTTACAGCCGGGCGGGTTTCGCGCTTTTCCAGGGATTTTTCTTCAGTCGCCCGGAAATCCTCAGAAATAAATGCCTTTCCCAGAACCCCCTGCCACTCTCCAGGCTGATGATGGAGGTGAACAGGGAAAACCCGGACTTTGCCGCGGTCGAACGTCTGCTTAAAACCGATCTGACGCTGTCATATAAAATCATGCGCTACGTCAGAAACATGCTGTTTAACTCACATGGCATAATTCAGGCGGACAATCTTACCCTGAAAGAAATGCTGATGTATCTGGGGGGCAATGAACTCCGGCGGTTTGTTGCGGTGGCCGCCCTTTCAAATATGGGGCGTTCCGGCATCAGTGAACTTTATCATCTGAGCATGGTTCGCGGAAAATTCTGCGAATTAATTGCCGGAAAAATAAATAATGTTTCATTATCCTATAACGCATTTATATGCGGTCTGTTTTCATTGCTGGATGTCATTCTTGAACTCCCCATGGACGATTTAATTAAACAGATTTCAATCCCGCAAAACGTAACTGCCGCGCTTTGTGAACATAAAGGTGAACTTTTTGACATACTGACCCTGTCGTTATGTTATGAGAAACTTAACTGGGAGGAAACCGCGAAAATATGTAATACCCTCAATATCAGCGAGTTCACTGTTATAGAAACCATGCAGGCCGCAACAAAATGGGCGGACGAGCTCGCCGTCTGTTAAGGATATTTATCACAAGACAAATCAGTCATACACATCATTTTTTTAATTAAAGAAATACCGGTGAACGCCGTTATATCCGCTTATCCAGACACAACGAGACACTATTATCGGTAATGACTCCAACTTATTGATAGTGTTTTATGTTCAGATAATGCCCGATGACTTTGTCATGCAGCTCCACCGATTTTGAGAACGACAGCGACTTCCGTCCCAGCCGTGCCAGG
>NZ_VDAG01000063.1:0-3693 GCF_019584505.1 Kluyvera sp. EC_51
TGGCACGGCTGGGACGGAAGTCGCTGTCGTTCTCAAAATCGGTGGAGCTGCATGACAAAGTCATCGGGCATTATCTGAACATAAAACACTATCAATAAGTTGGAGTCATTACCTACTTTGCTCTACTCGTACAGGAGATGATATTTCATTATTCTCTATTTCAATAGATAAAGAACTTCGCATTTTATTAACCATCATAAAGTAAAATTTTATGGTGTCGAAAATCTTTTGGTCACGTTCATAGAGAACCGGTTCAACCGCAATAGCACCACAAGAAATATCGGAACTGGTGAGTTGAATAGCTTTATCAAGAACATAGGCAATTTCATTTCGTTTAATATCAGGATAAGCATTTATTACATCGATGCTAACTTTATAAATTAAATCATACAGTAAATTAAATCTTTGTTCCGTTAATTTATCTCTACTATCAATAACTGGATTAATAGATATATAACCGCTAACATGATCGGCGGAGCAAATTTTAACTGCACAGTCTAAAATGAACGATTTTTCCACTTTGATATTCCAATGTTAATTAAATGATTTTTTTGCATATTTCAATAATGCTTTCAGATAAATTTTTCATACGCCAGAATATCTGACCAATAGGCTCATCTTTTTCCGTTATCGCCATCAAGCACAATATATGCTTAGCAACGATAATCCGGTTAAAGAGGATCATACTGTCGTCACTCTCCATAAAGACCGTGTTCTGCTCCCCTGAACCGACTTCTTTTAGCATCGCTGAGCTGATTCCAAGCAACGAACTTGCTAAAGCAGATACTTTTCTCACGTGAAGTTCATTACCTGCAGTGAGCAGTGAAGCCACTTCAAATCCATCCTCTGTTGATACTATAATATTTTGTAGTAAAGTATTTTGTTTATAGAACTCGTTTAACTCGATATTTAATGCAGCAATCAATGCTTCTGGCACCTCACGTATTTCAACACCTTCAATCCCAGCATCTTCAATCCCAGCATCTTCAATCTCAGCACCTTCAATCTCAGCACCTTCAACCTCAGCACCTTTAGTCGCTATACAAGGTTCATTCCGAGTCTCTAAAGATGGCTTCATCAACGGTTCATCTTCATCTGATTTTGTGGCATATATATCGAAAGGTAACTTATGTAGACCCATCACAATTCTCCAAAATAAGCTAGTGATATTAATCATTAATTCTTACCGCTAAAAGAAAACCCTCTATATTTTATAGCCGCACAGGAACACTCAAATGAATAGATAAACACTCATTTAACTTCAATCTAATCAAAGCTATATTTGAATTTTTAGCGATACCGATGTAAAGAAAACAATTGTTCATGCAAGAAAAAGGCGTTAATAAATGAATTTCATTATCGTAAGAAATTAATATATCCTCAAAACAACTCTTTAACGATGACAACCGTGTGTATTTTATGTTAGTTCTAACAATATCGCTCATAGCCTGAACTAAAGGCCCACTGTTATCATCGATATTAAACCCACACTCAATCTCTTTTTTTATCATATTAAGTAGTGCTACTTTTTCAATTCCATTTATTTTTAATAACTCAAGTAACAATTCCTCGAAATTGATATCCATTAACAACTCCAAAATGTAATTCTATCTCAATGTATTTAAATTAAGCCAGAAGAATACATTTTGATGCAAATTATTATTGCACAAAATTAATAAAACTAACGCTAAAAATAAATACAATCATTAATATGTGAAATCTATTAGTATTTTTTCTTTAATCCTTCCAGTTGCAGTCGATCTTTTTATCAACTTCGATTTGACACAGCGCGTTGTAACAACTCTTAAAATAGTGTTCCCATCACCTTTATTAATAAACTCAACTTTTTTAACATTAGGATGTTTATTAATTATGGCTAACTGAGCGTTGAATAGTGATTTTAGTGGTTGTGCACCAAATAATTCTAACTCAATCTGATTGTCATATAACTTCGGCAACAGCATAAAATTAATAGGATATGAAGAATATAATGCCAACCGGTCACCATTGGTGATATGTGCCGATGTTAACATTGATATAGATTTTGCGTTAGCAATTCGCCCCTTGAACGGCAATACTTTTTCATTCGGATTGTCAACAAACTCACATTTATCTGATAATGGCGTTGCTTCCTTCTTAATTACTGGAGCATCTGAAGTTGGTTTGGTGATATTAACTGGCAATGAGGTTTTCTGTTTTATATCTTTTCCTTTATTTATAAAGTTATCTTTTTGTGCCAGAGTAGAACCAGGACTATTTTGAATATTTATTTGGACTTGCTCACGCGGTGATAATTTCGCTAGTGAATTGATAAGTTCTTCTGAATCGGTCGTGATCATTTTTTCACTAGCAATAATTTTCCTTGCGCTGTTATAGTCCCCGATTTTAATAAGTGAATAAACAAGATTATATACCGTCTGTGAGCGATATTTTTTCCTCACATACAGCGATAGCAGATGATCACGAGCTTTTACATAATCCTGCTGTAAGATCTCCATCATCGCGATATTATTAATGACAATTTCTTCATTATAAAACAGGCCTCTGGCCTTCTCAAATGAGTGCAATGCGTCGGTGTAGTACCCCTGTTGAGCTAACATAATACCGCGTAAATTCCACAATTCACCATTTGCCCCCTCTTTTAAAATTAGTTTGTCAATAATGACTCTCGCGTCATTTTCCTGCCCTAGTTCAATAAGGTTCTTAGCTTGCAGTAAAAAATACTTGCTGTCGCCATTACCATCCGCCAATGGCTTGAGGTATATATTTGATGAGTTGTAATCGCCAATTTTGTTATAGAGTAATGAGAGATGATAACGATCCTCAGCATTATCCTTAAGACTTAGTTTTTTCCGGTATATCTCTATCAAACCCTGATAGTCATTCAACTGTGTTAATATATATTCCTTTTGATCATCTTCTGATGCATTTGATAAACCACCTGAACAACCACTAAGAACCGCAAGCATTAATATAGGTAATAATTTTTTTACCATGTTGAGCTCATCTTAATCAGACCCGGACCAGCAACCAGTGCTATTAGGGGAAAAAGAATAAAAGCAATCATTGGGAATGTCATTTTCGCGGAAAGCGCGGCCACTTTTTCTTCCATACTCAATAACTGCATTTGTCTAATGTCTTTAGATAATTCAATTAATACATTATAAATAGACGAACCAAATTTTGTACTTTGTAATAAAGTTGAACAAAGCATCCGTACTTCTTCGTTATTTACTTCATTAGAAAGTTGCTCCAGAGCGGTGTTAATACCACTAACTTCAGATCTCAGCACCGTACGAACAAGTAAAGCAGACAAATCTTTATTGATACTTTCGATTTTATAAGCAATATAAGATAACGCAGCTTCAACCGTCATACCTGATTGGATACAAACCGCTAAAAGGTCAATGAGGTAAGGGATATCATTGGAAATTCGGTTAAATCTTCTCTGCGTTACTGATTTTTGAATACGAGCCGGAACAATGATAATAAAAGAAAGAATACCAAGAACCACAATCATAAACGTCTGCGAATCTAATTCCCACCAACCTGCATACTTCATCAAGGTAACAGGCAGCGCCGGTAATGACTCCAACTTATTGATAGTGTTTTATGTTCAGATAATGCCCGATGACTTTGTCATGCAGCTCCACCGATTTTGAGAACGACAGCGACTTCCGTCCCAGCCGTGCC
>NZ_VDAG01000007.1:0-423 GCF_019584505.1 Kluyvera sp. EC_51
AGAGTTCAGTGTGCTGTTTCAATTTTCAGCTTGATCCAGATTTTTAAAGAGCAAAACTTCGCAGTGAACCTTTTCAGGTACACTCTGAAGTTTTCTTGGGTTTGTTGCAGTAAAGGATGGTGGAGCTATGCGGGATCGAACCGCAGACCTCCTGCGTGCAAGGCAGGCGCTCTCCCAGCTGAGCTATAACCCCATCGCAAAATGCTAATCTCTGTACCGACAATTCTTGCGGAACCACCGACCTCACCCTTATCAGGGGTGCGCTCTAACCACCTGAGCTACAAGCCTGCAGAGATTTTTACTGCTAATTTTCATCAGACAATCTGTGTGAGCACTTCAAAGAACGTTTCTTTAAGGTAAGGAGGTGATCCAACCGCAGGTTCCCCTACGGTTACCTTGTTACGACTTCACCCCAGTCATGAA
>NZ_VDAG01000064.1:0-227 GCF_019584505.1 Kluyvera sp. EC_51
TTTTTTTACGCACTGCGGTTAATGATTTCATGGATAGCGTCCACCATATTTGGTGTCCACTATCCTCTCAGGAATATCAGGATCTGCCAGACGGTGCTGAGACGACGCTTACGATCAAGTGTCTTACCTGCGTCGATGATTTCACAAAGGAATGCCTGACGGTCACTGTTGCCTTTGGGATTTCAGGCGTTCAGGTCACGCGTATTCTGGACAGCATTGCACTGTTT
>NZ_VDAG01000065.1:0-416 GCF_019584505.1 Kluyvera sp. EC_51
TCAATTCGCAATTCTCCCAGCGCCAGGAAGCAGAAGCCGATGATTATTCTTACGATCTTCTGCGCCAACGCGGCATCAGCCCGGCAGGTCTTGCCACCAGCTTTGAAAAACTGGCAAAACTGGAAGAAGGTCGCCAAAGCTCAATGTTTGACGACCATCCTGCATCCGCCGAACGCGCCCAGCATATTCGCGATCGCATGAGCGCGGATGGGATTAAGTAAAGCCTGGTGGTGTCGAACGTAGGTCAGATAAGGCGTTCACGCCGCATCTGACATGAATGGCACATTTGTTACCTTGTGCGCATTGCCGGATGCGATGCTGGCGCATCTTATCCGGCCTACGGGTGCCGAACGTAGGTCGGATAAGGCGTTCACGCCGCATCCGACATTAATGGCACGTTTTACCCGTGCGCATCG
>NZ_VDAG01000066.1:0-228 GCF_019584505.1 Kluyvera sp. EC_51
TCGTAAAGGGCTGGCAACAGAACGTCTGCCGCTGCTCCGTCCGGCGGCGCCCAATCTGACCTGGTCGATGGATTTCGTCATGGACGCACTTTCCACCGGTCGCAGGATCAAGTGTAAGCGTGCAGCGAGAACCGTATTGACGGGGATGTGTTATTCAGTTGGCAGTGCTACGCGCCAGGGGAGTAGTTCGCTGACCCGGTTTATCGGCCAGTCCGCTATGACGTTAAG
>NZ_VDAG01000067.1:0-231 GCF_019584505.1 Kluyvera sp. EC_51
TTAACCTGTTTCCCATCGACTACGCCTTTCGGCCTCGCCTTAGGGGTCGACTCACCCTGCCCCGATTAACGTTGGACAGGAACCCTTGGTCTTCCGGCGTGCGGGTTTTTCACCCACATTATCGTTACTTATGTCAGCATTCGCACTTCTGATACCTCCAGCATCCCTCACGAGACACCTTCGCAGGCTTACAGAACGCTCCCCTACCCAACAACACATAGTGTCGCTGCC
>NZ_VDAG01000068.1:0-1913 GCF_019584505.1 Kluyvera sp. EC_51
TACGCACCACCCCGTCAGTAGCTGAACAGGAGGGACAGCTGATAGAAACAGAAGCCACTGGAGCACCTCAAAAACACCATCATACACTAAATCAGTAAGTTGGCAGCATCACCCTTCTGCCGGGCTAATAACCTGGTCCCGAGCATGAGCCGGCGTGGCAACTGCTGGGATAATGCGGTGGCCGAATCGTTCTTCAGTTCACTGAAAAAAGAGCGCATCAGGAAGAGAATATACAAAACCCGGGATCTAGCCCGGGCGGATATCTTCGATTACATTGAAGTGTTCTACAACCGGGCCCGGCGCCACAGTCACCTCGGCGGCGTCAGTCCGGAGGCCTTCGAACAGGCCTCGTCGTGAGGACAGAATTTGTCTACGGGCGTGGGGTCAGTCCAATCAACGGCTCGGAAGTGTCTAGATTATCCGTGGCGATTCAATTATTCTAAAGTTTTCGACCGCTATACACTCTTATCATTCTTTGTTAATCGTTTATTAAGATAATAAATATAAGGACGAAACCATGAACGATGTCATTCGTGACTTTTTCAAAATGGAATCAGCTGGTGGTATTCTTCTCGTGATTGCCGCGGCAATTGCGATGACCATTGCTAACTCACCGCTGGGCGAAACTTATCAATCTGTACTGCATACTTATGTATTTGGTATGTCAGTTTCTCACTGGATTAATGACGGCCTAATGGCTGTTTTCTTCTTACTCATTGGCCTTGAAGTTAAGCGAGAGCTGCTTGAAGGTGCGTTAAAATCAAAAGAAACCGCAATTTTCCCTGCGATTGCAGCGGTTGGCGGTATATTAACTCCTGCTCTTATTTACGTAGCCTTTAATGCCAACGATCCTGAGGCGATTTCTGGTTGGGCAATTCCAGCGGCGACAGATATCGCTTTTGCTTTAGGTATCATGGCGTTATTAGGTAAGCGTGTACCAGTAAGCCTAAAAGTGTTCTTGCTGGCGGTTGCTATCATCGATGATTTAGGTGTAGTTGTTATTATCGCGCTATTTTACACCGGTGACCTGTCGACCATGGCGTTGCTTGTTGGCTTCATCATGACTGGTGTCCTATTCATGTTGAATGCGAAGGAAGTAACAAAACTTACGCCATACATGATCGTCGGTGCGATCTTATGGTTCGCGGTGCTTAAATCTGGTGTTCACGCAACATTGGCAGGTGTAGTGATTGGTTTTGCTATCCCACTAAAGGGAAAGCAGGGCGAACATTCTCCACTTAAACATATGGAGCACGCGCTTCACCCATACGTGGCATTTGGTATTCTGCCTCTATTCGCATTTGCCAATGCGGGGATTTCGTTAGAAGGCGTATCGATGTCAGGTCTAACTTCAATGCTGCCACTCGGTATTGCTTTGGGTCTACTGGTTGGTAAGCCTCTAGGTATCTTTACCTTTAGCTGGGCAGCGGTAAAAATGGGCGTTGCTAAGTTACCTGAAGGCGTTAACTTCAAGCATATCTTTGCGGTATCTGTGTTGTGTGGTATTGGCTTTACAATGTCTATCTTCATTTCCTCTTTAGCGTTCGGAAATGTAAGTCCTGAATTTGATACCTATGCTCGACTCGGTATCTTAATGGGTTCTACGACAGCAGCATTACTTGGCTATGCCTTACTGCACTTTTCTTTGCCTAAGAAAGCGCAAGCGTAAGATAAAAATGAGCTATTTTGTAAAGCCTCCCAATCGGGATAACACCGATCAGTTAAGGCATTGATCAGTTGAACGATCCTACGGATGGTTAACAATACCCTCAGTACACTAATTGCTGAGGGTATTTTTGGCACTGTTGCAAATAGTCGGTGGTGATAAACTTATCATCCCCTTTTGCTGATGGAGCTGCACATGAACCCATTCAAAGGCCGGCATTTTCAGCGTGACATCATTCTGTGGGCCG
>NZ_VDAG01000069.1:0-170164 GCF_019584505.1 Kluyvera sp. EC_51
TGGCACGGCTGGGACGGAAGTCGCTGTCGTTCTCAAAATCGGTGGAGCTGCATGACAAAGTCATCGGGCATTATCTGAACATAAAACACTATCAATAAGTTGGAGTCATTACCGAAGAGTCGAACACAATATGGCTGGCGGCATCCCCAAGGCTATAGCCAATCTTCTCTTTGATAGAAATCCTATCCCCTGTAGACATATAAACTCCCGTTTTTGGTTTTACGTTATGAAACCGGTTTCTGCGGGAGCTATTTTTTACAGTTCTCAGGTCGGGATCTATTATGTTTTTCAGCTATCCTATTATGTTTTTCGCTTTATGTGATCGCGAAACGGATCTAATAAATAGGGAAAAGGTTTTTTGTTTTATGGCTCACAAATTAAAAATCGTCACACTTATTTTAATTATGAATTGTTTTGTTGCAGAGAAACCACAAATATAACAATGGTGGGGAATAAAAAACCCGGAGCATTCCGGGTTTTATCAGTCTGCTGAATATACAAACGACACAAACTAGATGTGCAGTTCTTTCAGCGTCTCTTTTGGCAGCGCCAGTTCATCATTGCTATTGATGCGTACACCACGGTCGATAATGTGGCGCGCAATCTCCTGCGCTTCGCTGAGGGAGTGCATCTCATAAGTCCCGCACTGGTATACGTTCAGCTCTGGGATCTGATTTTGATCCTGCACTTTCAGCACGTCTGCCATTGCCGCTTTCCAGGCATCGGCTACGCGCTGCTCGTCCGGCGTACCAATCAGGCTCATGTAGAAACCAGTACGGCAACCCATTGGCGAGATATCGATAATCTCAACGCCGTTACCGTTCAGATGGTCACGCATAAAGCCAGCAAACAGGTGCTCCAGGGTGTGGATCCCTCTTTCTGGCATCACTTCCTTGTTCGGAATGCAAAAACGCAGGTCAAAAACCGTGATCGCGTCGCCGTGCGGGGTGTTCATTTTCTTCGCCACGCGAACGGCTGGGGCTTCCATACGGGTATGATCGACTGTGAAGCTATCTAACAACGGCATTTCGTAACCTCCGATATCACCTTCATGCTCACGCGTGCTGCACTTTTTTTCTATTCACGGATAACTGTAACCACTTGAATAGACACAACTTTATGCAATTCACCGCGCTCCGCTTCAGGATAATGTGATTTTTTTAAAAATAAACTGAACTCTTTGTTCCCATGCCAGTCTTAGTATATGAAAGACGCGCATTTGTTATCATCATCCCTGATTCAGAGATGTATATTTTGGCCACAGTGATGTGGCCTTTTTCTTTTGTATCAGGCGTGTCTCGCCAGCAGTGCTTCAAACGGTTCGTTATCCGCCTCTTCAATCTGCTGCTGACGTGCGCGGGAAGCATCACGCTCCTTCGCAAAATCCTCTTCGCTCAGAATCTCCAGCGGCTCCTCACGCAGCATCGTACGATACTGTTCGGCCAGCGCCTTGCCGGTACCGCCAATGCCTTCATCAAGCATAGAACGCAGAATACGCGCCGAGAAGGTTAAATCTGGATTATCAAAGCAGGCGACCAGCTCATCGCATACCTTCTGGTATGCCGTGCCGCCATTAATGCCGTCCAGCGTCTGCGCGACGCGCTTAAGATCGTGGAACAGATCTTTACCTACTTTCGTCAGCGGGAACTGCGCCGTTTCACAGCCAATGCCCAGCGTCAGGCCCGGCTTACGCCCTTCCAGAATCACGCGATTCCAGTTCGTGCGCGTACACAGCAGCTCATCGCTGCTCATCTCTGGCGCATCCGCCAGCACGCACCAGACCATAAACAGGTCAAGGAAGCGAATCTGCTGCTCGTCGACGCCAATTGGCGAGAACGGGTTGATATCGAGTGAGCGAACTTCAATGTACTCGATACCGCCGCGCAGCAGCGCATCGGAAGGCGTTTCGCCGTCGCGCGTGACGCGTTTAGGACGAATGGGCGCGTACAGCTCGTTTTCAATCTGCAGAATGTTGCTGTTGATCTGCAGGTGCTTACCGTCCTTCTCAAGGCCGATACGGGCATACTCTTCCGACGGGGTTTTAATCGCGCGCTTTAATCCTGCCACATACTCGTGCAGTTCGTTAAACGTAATTCCGAGATTGCTTTGCGATTTATTGGTATAGCCAAGGTCGCTAAGGCGCAGAGAGGTGGCGTACGGCAGGTAGTACATGCCGCATTCCGTTTTCTCAAACGGCAGCGTGGTCGGCTTGCCCTGCAGGAACGAAGAGCAGATTGCCGGTGACGCCCCGAACAGATACGGGATCACCCAGCCAAAGCGGTAGTAGTTGCGAATCAGACGGAAATAACCGGCTGAAATTGCCTCTTTATCGTCGGTGCCACACTTCGCCTGCCAGAAGGCCATTGGCAGCGAGAAGTTGTAGTGTACGCCAGAGATGGTCTGCATCAACGCGCCGTAGCGGTTCTTCAGACCTTCACGATACAGCGTTTTCAAGCGGCCGATATTCGACGTGCCGTACTGCGCCAGCTCAATCTCCTGACCCGGTGCAATGTAGCAAGGCATGCTCAGCGGCCACATGCGTTCGTCGCCCAGCTGACGTGCGGTGTAGCGATGCACGTCACGCAGAAGCGTCAGCATATGGTCGATGTCGCCGTCGACCGGAGTAATAAACTCCAGCAAGGCTTCTGCAAAGTCCGTGGTGATCCATTTGTGGGTCAGGGTTGCGCCAAGCGCTTCCGGGTGACCGGTTGTTGCCAGAGAACCATCTGCATTAACACGCAGCGTTTCGCGCTCAAGTCCGCGGTGGATCCCCTGAAGAGCCTGAGGATGTTTTTCCAGCCAGGACAGCGCCTGTGATACGTCCGGGATCAAATTGACCTCCCGCCTGTCGAATTCATTTTATTAAGCATAATTGTCATCGTGGAGATGCGATATTCCACCTGCCATCCAATTAGTGCCACCACGTCATGCCCTGAAGCGTCAGCGCCGCGACTGCGACGTACCGTAACGCTTTCCCCAGGCATAAAAAAAAGAGTACTGGTCCCCAGGAAATACGCATCCACCCTGCCAACAGGCACAGCAAATCGCCGATAACCGGCATCCAGCTCAGCAGTAGCGTCGCCGCGCCGTAGCGTCGGAGCCAACCCACTGCCTTTTCCTGCCATCGCGATGTTTTGCGTAATGGAAAAAAACGACCAAGAATAACGTTAGTAGCCCCGCCAAGGCTATTACCCATTGTTGCTATTACTACCAGAAGCCAGGGCTTACTCGCGCCAGAAAGCAGCAGCGCGACCAGCACGGCTTCGGAGTTACCCGGCAGCAGCGTTGCACTGAGGAAGCTGCTTGCAAACAGCGACCCCAGCGCCAGAAATTCACTCACAGCAGACGAACGTCAACGGCGTCCATTCCTGCCGCCGCAGCGGCCTGAAGCCCAAAATCGGCATCTTCAAACACCACGCAACGCTCAGGCGGCACGCCGATCAACTCGGCGCACAATAAGAACGTATCCGGCGCGGGCTTATGCTGTTTAACATGATCGGCGGCGACAACGGCCGCAAAATAGTGACGCAGTCCCAGATGCGCAAGCAGCGCTTCAGCCACGGCGCTTTCGCTACCGGTACCGACCGCCATAGGGCGACGACCGTGCCACTCCTTCACCACCTCAATAAGCGGTAATGGCGTGACCGAATCCAGCAGCATCGATTTTACCGCCGCGGTTTTTTCACGTGCGAGAAGATGGGGATCTAAATCGGCTTGATGGCTTTCAATAATCGCCTGGGCAATGCGCCAGGTTGGAGAGCCATTCAGGGCAACCATCGCCTGTTCGTCGAACTGCATTCCATATCGTCCCAGCACGTCACGCCACGCTTTACGATGCGTAGGTTCCGTATCAAGAATGGTGCCATCCATATCAAAAATCAATCCAGCATAGCGTTCGTACATTGTCTTCTCACCCTTCGCCAACGTAGTGTTACTTTATCGTAAAAGGGGCTGATTGTCGCTGCCCGCCGCAGAGACGACAAAGGCACCGATAGGGTGCCTTTTTGCATGTTACTAGCTGAGGGGTTATTTAATCTGCATATCGTTTTCAACAACCCGCACGCCCTGTACCTGGCGCGTTACTTCTACCGCACGTTTTGCATCAGCTGCCGACGACACAAAGCCGCTCAGTTGCACGCGACCTTTAAAGGTCTGTACGTTAATTTCGCTGGATTTAATCTGCTTGTCGCTGAACAGCGCGGTTTTCACCTTAGTGGTTACGACCGTATCATCGATATAACCACCGGTACTTTCCTTGGTTGAAGAACCCGCACAGCCAGACAGCGAGATAGCTACCAGAAGCGCTGCACAAGACGCAGCCATTGCTTTGAACCATTTCATGGATTTCTCTCCTTGCACTCAGGTCACCAGAATAAGGGTGTCACAGAGATAAATTATAGTGGAAAGAATGGGTTGCCAATCAGAAAAGTGTGAAGAAGATTTTTTTGAGTAAAAAGAGAAAGATTAACTGGGGGAGAAATTTGAGAGAATGGATATTTCGAGATAATGGTGCATCCGGGAGGATTCGAACCTCCGACCGCTCGGTTCGTAGCCGAGTACTCTATCCAGCTGAGCTACGGATGCATCGGGAAAGCTAATTATCGTGCAAAACAAAGAATGGTGCATCCGGGAGGATTACTCGGCTGCGCCTCGCCCTAACGGGCCGTTGCTGAAGCAACGTTATCCTCCCTGGCGCTGGCGAAAAATTCGCAGACCGTGAAACAACAGCGCAACTGTTATCTCGGAGAAGATGGTGCATCCGGGAGGATTCGAACCTCCGACCGCTCGGTTCGTAGCCGAGTACTCTATCCAGCTGAGCTACGGATGCATCGGGAAATTTGCTTTACTGCCGATATTGATACCGCTATAAAAGCGACATCAAGTAAGAGATGGTGCATCCGGGAGGATTCGAACCTCCGACCGCTCGGTTCGTAGCCGAGTACTCTATCCAGCTGAGCTACGGATGCATCGGGAAACTTACTTTACTGCAGATTTGATATCGCTGCTAAAGCGTTATCGATTTTCTGTAACAACGCTAATGCGTTATCTCAGAGAAGATGGTGCATCCGGGAGGATTCGAACCTCCGACCGCTCGGTTCGTAGCCGAGTACTCTATCCAGCTGAGCTACGGATGCAAATGGCGGTGAGGCGGGGATTCGAACCCCGGATGCAGCTTTTGACCGCATACTCCCTTAGCAGGGGAGCGCCTTCAGCCTCTCGGCCACCTCACCAACAACACCTCTTGCGAGTGCTTCGAAGAACTTGTTTCTGCTCATCGTCGCTGTGTGGCGCACATATTACTTTCTGGGACTTATAAGTCAAACAATTTTCCGCAGATTTTTTTCGTTTGCACATTTCACACGCAATAAGCTGTTAAAAAAGACAGAATGCACGTTTTATCAACAGATAAATTGCGTTTTTGCCGGTATAGCAGCAAAAAAGAAAATGGGCGCAGAAGAGCTGGGTTGAGGAAAAAAGGAAGAAAAACGAGAGTAAAACGAAGAAAACTGCGAGAGGTGCGTCTCACCCGCGGGGTGAGACGCGAGAACTTAGTAACTGGACTGCTGGGATTTTTCAGCCTGGATACGCTGGTAGATCTCTTCACGGTGAACAGAGACTTCTTTAGGGGCATTTACGCCGATGCGCACCTGGTTACCCTTCACCCCTAAAACTGTCACAGTGACCTCATCTCCAATCATGAGGGTCTCACCAACTCGACGAGTCAGAATCAGCATTCTTTGCTCCTTGAAAGATTAAAAGAGTCGGGTCTCTCTGTATCCCGGCATTCTCCATCATATAACGCCAAAAGGTCAGCTATGACAAACACCTTCGTGTAAGCGGTCACGGCATCACACTCTGTTAAATGTAAGTTTAGCCGATCTACATGACTTCAACCTGACTTTATCGTTATCAGTATCGCATATGCAAGGTGCCTTAACATTTAACGTTAAGGCACTCGCATGCGTTTATTGTTATTACAGTTTAGCGCTGACCCAGCCTTTCACACTGGACAGTGCAACAGGGAGCGCAGCCGCGTCGGTACCACCAGCTTGCGCCATATCCGGACGACCGCCCCCTTTGCCGCCCACCTGCTGAGCGACCATGCCAACCAGCTCCCCTGCTTTCACACGGTCGGTCACATCCTTAGACACGCCTGCAATCAGAGAAACCTTACCTTCTGCGACCGTCGCCAGTACGATAACCGCAGAACCTAGCTGGTTCTTCAGATCGTCGACCATAGTACGCAGCATCTTCGGCTCAACGCTGGCAAGCTCGCTCACCAGAAGGTTAACGCCGTTAATATTCTCAGCTTTACTGGAAAGGTTTGCGCTTTCCTGTGCCGCGGCCTGCTCTTTCAGCTGCTGCAGCTCTTTTTCCAGCTGACGCGTACGTTCAATAACGGTACGCACTTTTTCGGTGACGTTATGGCTGTCGCCTTTCAGCAACTGCGCAATATCGCTCAGTCGATCGCTTTCAGCGTGCAGCATGGCAATCGCACCTTCACCAGTGACAGCTTCGATACGACGAACGCCTGCCGCGGTGCCGGATTCGGACACAATGCGGAACAGACCGATATCGCCGGTACGAGAAGCGTGAGTACCACCGCACAGCTCGGTAGAGAAGTCGCCCATGCTCAGAACGCGAACGTGGTCGTCATATTTCTCACCGAACAGCGCCATCGCGCCCTTCGCTTTCGCCGCTTCGAGATCCATGATGTTGGTTTCGATTGGCAGGTTGCGACGAATCTGGGCGTTGACCAGATCTTCAACCGCACGAATCTCTTCCGGCTTCATGGCTTCGAAATGAGAGAAGTCGAAGCGCAGAACCTTATCGTTCACCAGCGAGCCTTTCTGCGCAACGTGCGTGCCCAGAACCTGGCGTAGCGCGGCGTGCATCAAGTGCGTTGCAGAGTGGTTCAGACGGATGCGTGCACGGCGTGCAACATCAACGTCAGCCTGCACACCATCGCCCACTTTCAGCGCGCCGGTAGCCAGCTTGCCGAGGTGACCAATTGCCTGGCCGTATTTCTGGGTGTCGCTGACCGCAAAGCTAAAGCCCGCGCCTTTCAGTTCGCCCTTATCGCCAACCTGACCGCCGGACTCTGCATAGAACGGAGTCTGATCAAGCACCACAACCGCTTCCTGGCCAGCAGCAATAGCGTCTACCGCTTTGCCGTCAACGAACAGCGCAGTCACTTTGCCGTTCAGTTCCAGGTGGTCATAGCCTTTAAATTCTGAAGCACCATCAACGCGAATCATCGCGTTGTAGTCGGCGCCAAAACCGCTGGACTCACGCGCACGACGGCGCTGCTCTTCCATCGCGGCTTCGAAGCCAGCTTCGTCAACCTTGATGTTGCGCTCACGGCAAACGTCCGCCGTCAGGTCAACCGGGAAGCCGTAGGTATCGTACAGACGGAAAGCGGTTTCGCCGTCCAGCGTATCGCCGGTCAGTTTTGCCAGCTCTTCGTCGAGCAGCGCCAGACCGCGCTCCAGCGTACGAGCAAACTGCTCTTCTTCGGTTTTCAGTACCTGCTCAACCTGCGCCTGCTGACGTTTCAGCTCTTCGCCTGCTGCACCCATCACTTCTACCAGCGGGCCAACCAGCTTGTAGAAGAAGGTGTCTTTCGCGCCCAGCATGTTGCCATGGCGGACGGCGCGACGAATGATGCGACGCAGCACGTAGCCGCGGCTTTCGTTAGACGGCATCACGCCATCGGCAATCAGGAACGCACAAGAACGAATGTGGTCCGCAATCACGCGCAGAGACTTGTTGCTCAGATCGGTCGCGCCGGTCGCTTTCGCCACCGCGTCGATCAGTTTACGGAACAGGTCGATGTCATAGTTGGAGTTCACGTGCTGCAGCACAGCGGTGATACGCTCCAGACCCATACCGGTATCCACGGACGGCTTCGGCAGCGGTTCCATGGTGCCGTCAGCCTGACGGTTGAACTGCATGAAGACGATGTTCCAGATCTCAATGTAACGGTCACCGTCTTCTTCTGCAGAACCCGGAGGGCCACCCCAGATGTGGTCGCCGTGGTCATAGAAGATTTCGGTGCACGGGCCGCAAGGACCGGTATCGCCCATCTGCCAGAAGTTATCCGAAGCGTACGGCGCGCCTTTGTTGTCGCCGATACGGATGATGCGCTCACGCGGGATACCGACTTCTTTTTCCCAGATTTCGTAAGCTTCGTCATCGCTCTCATAGACGGTGACCCACAGACGCTCTTTCGGCAGGGCGAACCAGTTCTCACCGGTCAGCAGTTCCCACGCGTACTGGATAGCGTCGTGTTTGAAGTAGTCGCCGAAGCTGAAGTTGCCCAGCATTTCGAAGAAGGTGTGGTGACGTGCGGTGTAACCGACGTTTTCCAGGTCATTGTGTTTACCGCCCGCACGCACGCAACGCTGCGCGGTGGTCGCGCGAGAATAATTACGCTTGTCGAGACCGAGGAACACATCTTTGAACTGGTTCATCCCGGCATTGGTAAACAGCAACGTAGGGTCGTTATTCGGCACCAGGGAGCTGCTGGCAACTATCTGATGGCCTTTACTATGGAAAAAGTCGAGAAACGCCTGACGGATCTCAGCGGTGCTCTTGCTCATAATTATCCTGACATCAAGCTACACTTCATCCTTCAAACCGCGAGGCAACGGCTGTTTTCACCTCCGAACACGTACTGAAGTACCTGCCTGGAGCTTCTCTCGCCCATCGTTCTGATGCGGCTTGAATGATTTTGTGTATTAAGGAATATTCGTCACCGACGCGGATTGCTTTAAAAACAACCCGCCTCCGGACGGAAAAAGTGGGAATAAGATAAGTTTTCTTTAAAGGGAAGTAAAATCCCCAGTGCGGTCAATCAGCAAAATTTCGCCATATTTCCTGGATATCTTCCATCAGGTAGCCGCGATAGAGCAAAAAACGCTGGATTTTGACCTTTTCCGCAAAAGTGGTCGGCAACGGTTCACCGTATTTTCTTACCGCCTGATCGCGCGCCAGTAAAGCCCAATCAATGTCGCACTCGCGCATGGCCTGCTCGATGGCTTCGCGGGCAATGCCCTTCTGCCCCAGCTCCTGACGGATCCGCGCCGGGCCATATCCTTTGCGGCTGCGCCCGGCCATAAACTGCTGCACAAAGCGGCTATCGTCGAGGTAGCGGTTTTCAAAGCACCAGGCCACCACCTTTTCAACCTCTTCCGGCGGCGCGTCGATAGGCTCAGGACCATTTTTCCCCATCACTGGGGCGGTAAGTTTACGTCGCAGCTCCTGTTCGCTGTGATCACGCATTGCCAGAATGCGAATGGCGCGATCCAGCAGGCGAGCATAGGCGGAACGACGCGGTGAGTTTTCGGTCATGATGTTTTACCGTCGTAATAAATGCAAAAAGGGCTGCATAAGCAGCCCTTCGTCTCAGTTCAGAGATTATCAGAAGTCTTCGTTGGTTTCTTCGACGCTGTTGTTATCAACGGCGAAGTCCGGCGTAGAGTCCTGGTTGTTGAGCAGCAGCTCACGCACTTTCTTCTCAATTTCTTTCGCCGCAGCCGGGTTCTCTTTCAGCCAGGAGATAGCGTTCGCTTTACCCTGACCAATTTTGTCGCCGTTGTAGCTGTACCAGGCACCCGCTTTTTCGATCAGCTTCTCTTTCACGCCGAGGTCGACCAGCTCGCCGAAGAAGTTGATACCTTCGCCGTAGAGGATCTGGAATTCAGCCTGTTTAAACGGCGCAGCAATTTTATTCTTCACAACCTTCACGCGAGTTTCGCTACCCACCACGTTGTCGCCCTCTTTCACCGCGCCAATACGACGGATATCAAGACGTACGGAAGCGTAGAACTTCAGCGCGTTACCACCGGTAGTGGTTTCCGGGTTACCGAACATCACGCCGATTTTCATACGGATCTGGTTGATGAAGATCAGCAGGGTGTTGGACTGCTTCAGGTTACCCGCCAGTTTACGCATCGCCTGGCTCATCATACGTGCCGCGAGGCCCATGTGAGAGTCACCGATTTCGCCTTCGATTTCCGCTTTCGGCGTCAGCGCCGCAACGGAGTCAACGACGATAACGTCTACAGCACCGGAACGCGCCAGCGCGTCACAGATTTCCAGAGCCTGCTCGCCGGTGTCCGGCTGGGAGCACAGCAGGTTGTCGATATCAACGCCCAGCTTGCGAGCATAAACCGGGTCCAGCGCGTGTTCAGCATCGATAAACGCACAAGTTTTGCCTTCACGCTGTGCTGCGGCAATAACCTGCAGCGTCAGGGTAGTTTTACCGGAGGATTCTGGCCCGTAAATTTCGACGATACGGCCCATTGGCAGGCCGCCAGCGCCCAGCGCGATATCCAGTGAAAGCGAACCGGTAGAGATAGTTTCCACGTCCATGGAGCGGTCTTCACCCAGACGCATGATGGAGCCTTTACCGAATTGCTTTTCGATCTGGCCCAGCGCTGCAGCCAACGCTTTCTGTTTGTTTTCGTCGATAGCCATTATTACTCCTGTCATACCGGGTGTTACCGGATAGTGAATTCTGTTCTGTTGAGGCAATTATACTGTATGGTCATACAGTATCAAGTATTTTGTAGAAATTGTTGCCAGAGGAGATTGAGCGCATAAGCGGTCGCCTGTCGACGCACCGATTCACGGTCGCCGTCAAAGCATTCACGCTGGGTAACGCCTTGCCCGGTGGCGCTTGCTACGCCGAACCAGACCGTGCCAACCGGCTTTTCCGCGCTGCCGCCGTCCGGCCCGGCAATGCCGCTAACCGACACCGCAAAGTCAGCCCGCGCCGCGCGCAGTGCTCCAATGGCCATCTCAACCACCACCGGTTCACTCACCGCACCGTGCTGTTCGAGCGTCACTTCACGCACGCCAATCATCTGCGATTTGGCCTCGTTGCTGTAGGTCACAAACCCACGCTCAAACCAGGCAGAACTGCCAGCGATATCGGTAATGGTTTTGGCTATCCAGCCGCCGGTACAGGACTCTGCGGTGGTCATCGTCGCCCCACGCGCTTTCAGCGCCAGGCCAACCTTTTCACTCAGCTGCATTAATTCTGAATCTGTCATCATCGCTCCGCTTCAGCCCGATAAAGAGGCCATCAAAGATAGCACTTTCAGAACAGATGTGGGGACGGGATGGTGATTTTACGAGGGGGATTCCGAAATTGAACGCCCCGGAAGAACCGGGGCGAGGAAGTGCCGGGTTTAGCGCATGCTGGCGGCGATAAGCTCCACGTTATGACGCAGCATTTTGACGTAGCTGTCCGCCACGCCGCCCGATTTCGACAGCGCTTCCGGATACAGTTCGCCGCCCGGCTGCGAGCCGGTAGCCGCGGCAATCTGTTTCACCAGGCGCGGATCGAGCTGGTTTTCCATAAACCAGGTGTGTACGCCATCGGCCTTAATTTGCTTAATCAACGCTGCCACCTGCGCCGCGCTGGCCTCGCTTTCTGAAGAGAGCCCTTGAGGTGCCAGGAAGGTGACGCCGTAGGCGCGAGAGAAGTAGCCAAAGGCATCGTGGCTGGTCAGCACCTTACGCTTCGCCTGCGGAATGGCGCTGAACTGCTGCTTCGTCCAGCTATGAATATCGTTAAGCTCGCCAATGTAGCGTTTGCCGGAAGCATTGAGCGCCGCGCTATCTTCCGGGTCAGCCTTCACCAGGCCAGTCAGGATATTCTGCGCGTACAGTGCGCCGTTTGCCGCGCTGTTCCAGGCGTGCGGGTCGGTCACCGTTTTGCCATCTTCATCCAGAGTGTGGGTTTTTACGCCCGTTGAAGCCACCACCAGTTCACCTTTAAAGCCCGATGCTTTGATAAGGCGGTCCATCCAACCTTCCAGCCCCAGACCGTTGACCACCACGACATCCGCTTTGCTGAGCAGCGCGCTATCTTTCGGCGACGGCTCGAAGGTATGCGGGTCGCCGTCCGGGCCAACCAGCGTGTCGACGTGAACGTGATCGCCACCCACCTGCTTCACCATGTCGCCCAGCACCGAAAAGCTGCTGACCACGTTGAGCGTCTTTGCCATCGCCCCCTGCGCCGCCAGCCCTAACGCCAGCGCCATAATCACCCCAATACGTTTCATCTTGTCCCCTTTCCTCTTCATTTTAACCAGCTCACGGTCAGCCGGCTTCGCTTGCCAAACAACACAGAAATCAAAAAGATACCGCTCGCGGTTAGCACAATCGACGGTCCGGCGGGCAGATTCGCGGCCCACGACAGACTGAGCCCCATCCAGGCACATACGCCGCCTATCAGCGCCGCCAGCAGCAGAATTGACGGTAAGGTTTTCGCCCAGCAGCGCGCCGCAACGGCGGGCAGCATCATGACCCCCACCGCCATCAGCGTGCCCAGCACCTGAAAACCGGCCACCAGGTTGAGCACCAGCAGCGCCAGAAACAGCCCGTGCAACAACACGGGCAGCCAGCGCGCATTCACCTGTAGCCAACTGCTATCAAACGCTTCGCTCACCAGTCCCCGGTAGAAAAGCGCAATGCAGAGCAGCGTCAGGCTGGCGACCCCCGCCACAAACAGTGCGGCATCGTTATCCACCGCCAGAATCGAGCCGAACAGCAGATGCAGCAGGTCAACGTTGGAGCCGCGCAGCGAGACCAGCGTGACCCCCAGCGCCAACGACCCTAAGTAGAATCCGGCGAAGCTGGCATCCTCTTTCAGCGGCGTGCGTCGGCTAACCCAACCGGCCACCAGCGCCACCGTAATGCCAGCAATAAAGCCGCCTACGGTCATCGCCAGCAGTGACATGCCGTTGACCAGATAACCCACCGCCACGCCGGGAAGAATGGCATGCGACAGCGCGTCCCCCATCAGGCTCATCCGCCGCAGCAGTAAAAAGACACCGAGGATGGTGGTACTGAGCGACAGCGCGAGGCACACCACCAGCGCCCGGCGCATAAAGCCAAACTCGATAAAGGGTTGGAAGAAGGTGTGCCAGATCATGCGTGCCTCGCGGATTTGAATGCAGAAAGCACGTCGCGGGTATGCCCCCAGCAGGCGTTCTGTGGTGCCAGCAACAGCGTTTCCGGGAAGTACTCCGCCACGCGTTGATTGTCATGCAGCACCGCCAGCACGGTCTGCCCCTGCTGATGCATCTCCTGAATTACCCCCATCAGGTCATGACTGGTGGCTTCATCAATGCCGGTGAAGGGCTCATCAAGCATCACCAGCGGCGCGCGCTGTACCAGCACGCGGGCAAAGAGCATGCGCTGGAACTGGCCGCCGGAAAGTGCGTCAATGGGTGTTTTCGCCATGCTTTCCAGCCCCACTCGCGCCAGTGCAGCGGCAATGCGCTGGCGCGTGTCGCTACGCAGGCCACGCAGCAATGAAATTCGCGGCCACGCCCCCTGGCTCACCACGTCCAGCACGGTTAACGGAAACTGCGACTCCAGCGCATGACGCTGGGCCAGCCAACCGATCACCGGGCGTGAAGGTGCCCAGCGAATGACGCCGCTTACCGGCGGAATAAATCCCGCCAGCGTTTTCAGTAAAGTGGATTTTCCGCAGCCGTTCAGGCCGACAATCGCCGTCATGCTGCCTTTGTGAATGACGCCGCTCAGCGATGGCGTAATCGCCACGCCTTCATAGCCAGCCACCAGGTTGTCCAGTTCAATCATGGCAGCGACACCGCCCACCAGACCATCAGCCACAGCACGCTCAATAGCGCGCAGGCCAGCAAAACCCGCGTCACGCTGCTGGCCATAAAAACAGGAGTGAACATCTTCGCCTCATCATTTAATGTTATAACGTAACAGTATTGAATTAGCAGTAAGATGTAAACGGCAGAAAATGATGCGAAATGTAACAAGCTCCCCTCTGAACCGAGGGGAGCCAGAAGGAAGGATTACTGACCGCGCGCCTGAGAGACTGCCAGACCCAGCTGCCAGACGGCCATCGCATAGTGGGTACTGTGGTTATAGCGGGTGATGGTGTAGAAGTTCGGCAGACCGTACCAATACTGATAGCCCGTGCCGATATCCAACCGCAGCAGGCTGGCCTGCTGATGATTACCCAGCGGCTGCATCGGCGTTAAGCCTGCCGCCGCCAGCTGCGAAACGCTGTATTTGGTTTTGAAGCCATTCTCCAGCCCCGGAGCCTGACCCATCGCCTGCACCGCCACCGCGTCGCCACTCACCCAACCGTGCTGTTTGAAGTAGTTCGCCACGCTGCCGATGGCATCTTCCGGATCCCACAGGTTGATATGACCATCACCATTGAAATCAACCGCATACTCTTTGTAGGAAGACGGCATAAACTGCCCGTAGCCCATCGCCCCGGCAAATGAGCCTTTCAGATCCAGCGGGTCATCCTGCTCATCACGCGCCATCAGCAGGAAGGTTTCCAGCTCACCGGAGAAGTACGCCGCGCGGCGCGGATAGTTGAAGGAGAGCGTCGCCAGCGCATCGAGAATGCGCGTTTTACCCATCACTCGGCCCCAGCGAGTTTCCACACCGATAATCCCGACGATAATTTCTGGCGGCACGCCGTATACCTGCGAAGCGCGCTGCAGCGCGTCCTGATGCTGGTTCCAGAACACCACGCCATTCTGGACGTTATCCGGCGTAATGAACTGATTGCGATAGCGCAGCCACGCCCCGTTCGGGCCGGTTGGCGGCAGGCCGGTCGGTGCCTGCCTGTCCATCAGGCGCAGCACGTAGTCCAGGCGCTTGGCCTGAGAGAGGATTTCATGCAGCTGCTGTCGGTCAAAACCGTGCTTGCTCACCATCTTGTCAATGAACTGCTCTGCCGCCGGGTTGTTAGCAAAATCACCGGTCGGAATTAGCGCATTGTGCTGAGGTTCAAGGAGAAAACCGCCGGAAGTGGTTGCCGGAGATTCAGCCGTTTTAGGTTTGCTACTACAGGCAGCGAGCAGGACACACAGGGGGAGTAAAGCCAGAACACGACGCTTCAACATGGGACATCCGTTTAACAATATCAGCAAGAGTTAAATATGGTAAAGCATCCGCCACGCTGCAAGGAAGCACTGGAGGCCGCGAGGGGAAAAAAAACTCCACAGACGAACTATCCATGATTCAATCGATGATCTTCCGGGAGAGAATGTTTTATCATCGCCGCGCAAAACTGGACCGTGTGACGCGCTAATTATCGGAGAAAGTCATGAGTGATTTTTTGTTAGAGGCCGGGCGTAAGGCCCTGTTACTGGAACTGCAGGAAGCAAGCCGCCTACCCGACCGTCTTGACGAGACCTTTGTTCAGGCCGCCAACGCCATCCTGAACTGCAAAGGAAAACTGATTGTTTCCGGGATGGGCAAATCCGGCCATATCGGCAAAAAGCTGGCCGCCACCTTCGCCAGCACCGGCACTCCGGCGTTCTTCGTCCACCCGGCGGAAGCGCTGCACGGCGATCTGGGCATGGTGGAAAGCCGCGACGTGATGCTCTTTATCTCCTACTCTGGCAGCGCCAAAGAGCTCGACTACATTATTCCGCGTTTGAAAGAGAAATCCGTGGTGCTGCTGGCAATGACCGGCAAAGCCAACTCCGCGCTGGCGCAGGCGGCCGACGCCGTTATCGATATTTCCGTTGAACGTGAAGCCTGCCCGATGCACCTGGCGCCAACCTCCAGCACCGTCAACACGTTGATGATCGGCGACGCGCTGGCGATTGCCGTGATGCAGGCGCGCGGCTTTAATGAAGAAGATTTTGCGCGCTCTCACCCGGCAGGTGCGCTGGGCGCACGCCTGCTCAACCGCGTTCACCACCTGATGCGTCAGGAGAGCGATGTCCCGCAGGTCACCGTTCACGCCAGCGTAATGGATGCGATGCTGGAACTCAGCCGCACCGGCATGGGAATGGTGGCGGTCTGCAACGATCAATCACAGGTTCAGGGCGTGTTCACCGACGGCGATCTGCGTCGCTGGCTGGTGAGCGGCGGTTCGCTGGCGGATTGCGTTAACGACGCGATGACCAAGGGCGGCGTGACCCTGCACGATCAGGCCCGCGCCGTGGATGCTAAAGAACAGCTGATGAAGCAGAAAATCAGCGCCGCCCCGGTGGTAGATGACAACCACCGGCTGGTCGGCGCGATTAACCTGCAAAACTTCTACCAGGCCGGGATCCTTTAATCCTTCAGCCCCAGACGCTTCGCCAACCGGTGCAGGTTGGCGACGTCTGTCTCCAGCGCCCGGGCGCTTGCCGCCCAGTTATGTTGATGTGTCTCCAGTGCCTGACGAATCATCTGCCGCTGAAAATGCTCGGTGGCGTCGCGCAGGTTATTCACCGTTGCCAACGGGGCCGCAACCTCAGCAACCACCGCCGTCGGCGTACCTTCCTGGAATGCAAAGTGCTGCGCTTCCAGCACCACCTCGCCGTTGCTGCGCGTGGTTGCCCGCGCCAGCACCACCGCACGGTGTACCGCGTGCTCAAGCTCGCGCACGTTACCCGGCCAGCCGTAGTTTTGCAGATGCGCCCGTGCGCCGCTGCTTAATACTACTCGCGACAATCCAAGCCGCAGCCGACACTGCTCGCAGAAGTAGCCCGCCAGCAGCACCACGTCGTCACCCCGTTCGCGCAGCGGCGGCACGGATAGCGGGAATACGCTCAAACGATGGAACAGGTCTGCACGAAAGTTGCCCGCCAGCACCTCTTCGCGCAGGTCGCGGTTGGTCGCAGCCAGCACCCGCACATCAACACGCAGGCTGCGGTCATCCCCCACGCGCTGAATATCGCCATACTGCAGCACGCGCAGCAGCTTGGCCTGCAGCGCCAGCGACAGCTCGCCAATTTCATCTAAGAACAGCGTGCCGTTGTCGGCCATCTCAAACTTGCCGCTGCGGTTGCTGATAGCCCCGGTAAACGCCCCTTTGACGTGGCCAAACAGCTCGCTCTCGGCCACGCTCTCCGGCAGCGCGGCGCAGTTCAGATACACCAGCGGGCTGACCGCGCGCGGCGAGCCCTCATGAATCGCTTTTGCCACCAGCTCTTTCCCGGTGCCGGTTTCGCCGCTTATCAGTACGTTCAGGTCGGAAGCGGCGACAATCTCAATCTCTTTTTTCAGCTGCGTCATGCCCGGCGACAGGCCAATCATCTGCGTCTCTTTCACCTGCTCGAAGTCGGTCGGCGCGCCCGGCAGCATGTTCTGGCTTTCAAGCTGTTCAATCAGCAGCGCGTTGCTGAGCGCCCCCGCCGCCAGCGCGGCAATCAGCCGCAGCTCTTCATCGCTGAAGACGTCGAACTGGTCCGGCGACATACCGTCGAGAGTCAATGCGCCAATCAGGTTTTGCCCGGCAAACAGCGGCAACCCGATGCAGGCGTGGACCTTCAGGCTCTCCTGGCCAGGGATCAGGCCGTCGTACGGGTCCGGCAAATCGCTGTCGGCCGGGAAACGCACTACGTCACCCGCACGGGCAATCGCCTCCAGCCGCGGATGCCCTTCGAGGGTAAAACGCCTGCCGAGCACGTCTTTCGCCAGCCCATCAATCGCCAGCGGAATAAACTGCCGCGCGTCGTAGCGCAGCAGCGCGGAGGCATCACACTCCAGCACCTGGCGAAGCGTGGTGATCAGACGCTGAAATCGGTCCTGATGGCCGACGCCGCGCTGGAGTTCAATGGCGATGCCTGCTAGCACATCAACGGAAAAGCTCATGGCGTACCTCGTACAGTCATTTTGACAATGCATAATGTCATATTGACAATATTAAGCATAGTCATTTTGACTAACAATAAAGAGGTATAAATTAATTAAACCAATAAAATCAATCAATTAAAAAGTTGGCACGCAACCTGCAATTAGCAATACATCTTTTTTGAAAAAACGCTGAATTAATTGAGGTTGCTATGTCTATTCTGGTTAAAAATAACATTCATTGGGTTGGTCAACGCGATTGGGAAGTACGTGATTTCCACGGTACCGAATACAAAACGCTGCGCGGCAGCAGCTACAACAGCTACCTTATCCGTGAAGAGAAAAACGTCCTGATTGATACCGTCGACCATAAATTCAGCCGTGAATTCGTGCAGAACCTGCGCGGCGAAATCGACCTGGCTGATATCGACTACATCATCATTAACCACGCCGAAGAAGACCATGCCGGTGCGCTGACCGAGCTGATGTCGCAGATTCCGGATACCCCAATCTACTGCACCGCCAACGCCATTGACTCCATCAACGGCCACCACCATCACCCAGAGTGGAATTTCCACGTGGTGAAAACCGGCGACAGCCTGGACATCGGTAACGGCAAACAGCTGATCTTCGTTGAAACCCCGATGCTGCACTGGCCTGACAGCATGATGACTTATATGACCGGCGACGCGGTGCTGTTCAGTAACGACGCCTTCGGCCAGCACTACTGCGACGAACGCCTGTTCAACGACGAAGTTGACCAGACCGAACTGTTCGAACAGTGCCAGCGTTACTACGCCAACATCCTGACCCCGTTCAGCCGCCTGGTGACGCCAAAAATCACCGAGATCCTCGGCTTCAACCTGCCGGTTGATATGATTGCCACCTCCCACGGTGTGGTATGGCGTGAAAACCCAACTCAGATCGTCGAACTGTATCTGAAATGGGCGGCGGATTATCAGGAAGACCGTATCACCATCTTCTACGACACCATGTCCAATAACACCCGCATGATGGCGGATGCGATTGCTCAGGGGATCAACGAAGTTGACCCGAACGTGGCGGTGAAAATCTTCAACGTCGCCCGCAGCGATAAAAACGAAATTCTGACCAACGTCTTCCGTTCTAAAGGCGTGCTGGTGGGGACTTCAACCATGAACAACGTGATGATGCCGAAAATTGCTGGCCTGGTGGAAGAGATGACCGGCCTGCGCTTCCGTAACAAACGCGCCAGCGCCTTTGGTTCTCACGGCTGGAGCGGCGGTGCGGTTGACCGTCTGTCTACTCGTTTGCAGGATGCGGGCTTTGAAATGTCTCTGAGCCTGAAGGCGAAATGGCGCCCGGATATCGACGCGCTGGAAATCTGCCGTCAGCACGGCCGTGAAATTGCCCGTCAGTGGGCGCTGGCTCCACTGCCAGAAGCCACGGCAAAACCAGACGCCGCGAAAGAGGCCTGCGCCTGTGCCGCCGCTGCCGCAGCCGACCTCGGCCCAAGCATGCAGTGCAGCGTGTGTCAGTGGGTTTACGACCCGGCAAAAGGCGAACCAAACCAGGACGTCCAGCCAGGTACACCGTGGAGCGAAGTCCCGGATAACTTCCTGTGCCCGGAATGTTCATTAGGGAAAGATGTCTTTGACGTGATGGCGACGGAGGCAAAATGAATCATGGCATCGTGATCATCGGCTCGGGCTTCGCGGCCCGCCAGCTGGTGAAGAATATTCGTAAACTCGACGCGGGCGTCAAACTGACGCTCATCGCCGCCGACAGCATCGACGAGTACAACAAACCGGACTTAAGCCACGTGGTGAGCCGGGGGCAAACCGCCGCCGACCTCACCCTGCAAACCGCAGGCGAGTTCGCCGAGCAGTACAACCTGAACCTGTTCCCGCAGACCTGGGTGACCGGCATCGACGCCAATGCGCATGTGGTGAAAAGCCAGAATCATGAATGGCAGTACGACAAGCTGGTGCTGGCAACGGGCGCGTCAACCATCGTGCCGCCGGTGCCGGGCAAAGAGTTGATGCTGACCCTCAACAGTCAGCAGGAGTTCGGGGCCGCGCAAAGTACGCTGCGCGATGCCCAACGCGTGCTGATTATCGGCGGCGGCCTGATTGGCAGCGAGCTGGCGATGGACTTTAGCCGCGCCGGTAAAGCGGTCACCGTGGTCGATAATTCCGCCAGCGTGCTGGCCTCGCTGATGCCGCCGGAAGTGAGCAGCCGGTTGCAGCATCGTCTGACCGACATGGGTATTCATCTGCTGCTGAAATCTCAGCTGCAGTCGCTGGAGCAGACCGCCACCGGCATTCGCGCCACCTTTGACCGCGACCGTCACGTCGAGGTTGATGCGGTGGTGGCCGCCACCGGCCTGCGCCCGGAAACCGCGCTGGCACGCATGGCGGGCCTTGAAATTAACCGCGGCGTGAAGGTCGATAGCACCCTGCGTACCAGCAACCCGGATATCTATGCGCTGGGCGACTGCGCGGAGATCAACGGTACCGTGCTGCCGTTCCTGCAGCCGATTCTGATGAGCGCGATGTGTCTGGCGAAGAATATTCTCGGCCAGTCCGGCGAGCTGAAGCTGCCAAACATGCTGGTGAAGGTGAAAACGCCGGATCTGCCGCTGCATCTGGCCGGTGAAACCCGCCGTCAGGATTTGAACTGGAAGATTGAAACCCGCGCCGACGGTATGCTGGCGCAAGGCTACGACGAAGGCCAGCAGCTGCGGGCATTCGTGGTTAGCGAGGAGCGAATGAAAGAGGCCTTTGGTCTGTTGAAGTCGCTCGCGAGTTAAGAAGTCAACGCACTGTCCGCTGTATCACTTAACCTCAAGCGCAAGGACGCGCTAATGTCTGATTTTAGCCCCGCTGCCCCGGGGCTTTTTTTGTTTTTTCGCCCGGCGTTTCCCCGGCGGCGCTACAGATCGAATGTAGCCCGGCCAAGCGTAGCGCCGCCGGGAATGGCTCAAATCTTAACGCACCACCAGCGCGTCATAGTTACGCCAGCGGTAGTTGACCATCGACACCAGCCAGCAAAGCGCGAACAGGCCAATGACCACAAAGCCCGCGTTGCCAAGGTTGTCACTCAGCATCGACACACCGCTCCAGATGCCGCCGGTCAGGTCGAACTTATCGATAATCAGCCCCAGCGCTTCCAGCCCGCCGATAAACAGCGCAACCACCACGGAGGCACCGGTAATAGTCATGTTGTAGTAAAGCTTGCGCTGCGGCTTGTTGAAGGCCCAACCGTACGCGCCCACCATCAGAATGTTATCCAGGGTGTCAACCAGCGCCATGCCGCTCGCGAACAGCGCCGGGAAGACCATAATCGACCACATTGACATCCCGCTGGATGCGCTGGCGGCAGAGATGCCCAACACGCCAATTTCAGTGGCGGTGTCAAAACCGAGGCCAAACAGGAAGCCCACCAGATACATGTGCCAGCTCTTGCCAATCAGGCGGAAAGTACGGCTGAACAGCGCGCTCATCATGCCGCCCGTCACCGGCAGGTCAGCGGAAACCGACTCGCCTTTTTTCAGCGCCTGGAAGCTGCGCCACACGCCGCGCAGAATAATCAGGTTGACCAGCGCCATCGCCAGCAGGAACACCGCCGACACGGTGGTGCCGATGATGCTGCCGGTGTCGTGGAACCAGCTCATCTTATGCTGGAACGCGGTCGCCGTGGCGGCAATCGCCACCGATGCCAGCACCACGATGGAGGAGTGGCCAAGTGAGAACCAGGCACCGACGCCAAACGGGCGCTTACCCTGCTGCATCATTTTACGGGTGACGTTATCAATCGCCGCAATGTGGTCAGCGTCCACCGCATGACGCAGGCCGTAGCCCCATGCCAGCAGACTGGCGGCCATCAGCGCGCCGTTATGACCAAATGCCTGCCATGCCCAACCCCAGGCCAGTAAATTCGCCAACACGAGAACCATAACCAGCAGCGTTGCGCGCGGCTGTTGACGAAGAACATTCCACAACATGAGTAACTCCTTAAACCAGATGGCGAGCTGCAGCAATCACAGACTGCCCGTATGAAATTGCCCCATCCCCCGCGGGTAAACGCTTTGGAAAGAGCAAAGTGAAATCGTGTAGATAGTGCGTAAGGCGACTGCGCAGCAGCGCGTTGTGCAGCACGCCGCCGCCGAAAGCCAGCGTCGAGAGCGACAGACGCTCTGCATGCTGACGCATTAAGGCGGCAATGCCCTGCGCCAGCGCATCATGAAACGCCCACGCTTTTTGCGCCGGGGTTGCCTGCCAGCTCAGCCATGCCTGCCAGAAGGTGGCGAGATCCAGCTGATTATCAACAACCGGCATCGTCACTGGATGTCTCACGCCCGCACAGCCCGACGCCAGCGCTTCCAGCCGACAGGCGGCCTCGCCTTCGTAGCTCAGCGCCAGCGGCGCGCAGCCGACCGCACAGGCCACCGCGTCAAACAGGCGGCCGCAGGAGGACGCCACCGGACTGTTGATCCCGCGCTGAATCGCCTGCGCCAGCAGCGGCCAGTTTTGCTGCTGTACGGTCTGCGTAGCATCAAACGTTTCCCAGCCGGGCACGAACGCCAGGCAGTGCGCTAGCAGGTTACGCCACGGCTGACGCGCCGCCAGGTCACCGCCCGGCAGCGCCACGGCGGGTAGGCCGCCAAGATGTTCACACTCACGGTAGCTCACGCGCAGACACTCACCGCCCCACAGCGCGCCGTGTTCACCCATGCCGATACCGTCGAGCGCCATCGCAATCACCTCACCGCCGTCAAGCGGCCAGTCGTGCTCGGCAAGGCAGGCGGCAATGTGCGCGTGATGATGCAGCACCTGATGCTGCGGCAGCGCCAGTTCAGCCGCCCATTGGGACGAACGATAGGCCGCATGGTAATCCGCCACCACCGCCTGCGGCGCAAAGTCATAAATGGACTGCATCAGCGCCAGCGCCTGCCGCCACTGGGCTTCCACGCCGTCGTCGGTCAGGTCGCCAAAGTGCTGGCTGAGTACCGCCCGGTCGCCGCGCACCAGGCAGAAGGTATTTTTCATGTCCGCGCCGAGGCAGAGCATCGGCGGTACATCGCGAAAGCCCGGCGGCAGGCTCAATGCATCCGGCACATAGCCGCGCGAACGGCGCAGCATCTCACCGCTCTGACGCACCACCGAATCGTCCATACGCTGCACGATATCGCGGTTGTGCAGCAGGAAGCCGTCGGCAATATCGGCCAGATCGGTCAGTGCATCATCGTTGGTCAGCGCCGGTGGCTTACCGCTCAGATTACCGGAGGTCATCACCAGCGGGCGCGCCAGCGCCTGCATTAGCAGATGCTGTAGCGGGTTGGCGGGCAGCATCACGCCAACCTCCGCAAGATCCGGCGCAATCTCCGGACAGACCCCAGGAATCAGATGTTTATCCACCAGCACAATCGGTGCGGCGGGGGTTTTCAGCAGCGAGCGGGCGTCAATTGACAGCGCGTCGGCGTTTGCCACCATCACCGCTAGCGGTTTTGCCGGGCGATGTTTGCGCGCACGAAGCGTCGCCACCGCCGCAGAATTTCCGGCATCGCAGGCCAGATGGAAGCCGCCAATGCCCTTCACTGCCACAATGCCACCGGCATCAATCATGGCGATAGCGGCGGCAAGCGCCGCCTCTTTTTCCGCGCGTTGTTCGCCGCTTTGCCACATCAACCACGGCCCGCACTCGGCGCAGGCCACCGGCTGGGCGTGAAAACGGCGGTCATAAGGATTACGGTACTCCGCCTCGCACTGCGGGCAGAGCGGAAACGCCGCCATCACCGTCAGCGGGCGGTCATAGGGCATGGCGTGAATAATGGTAAAGCGCGGCCCACAGTGGGTGCAGTTGATAAACGGGTAGCGATAGCGCCGCTCCTGCGGGTCGTTCATTTCTGCCAGGCACGCCGGGCAGGTTGCCGCATCCGGGACAATCTGGGTGCTCATCGCCCCGGCACCGCTCTGGCGGATGGTAAAATCGGTCGGCAGCGTCGGCCACTCAAAGGGCTCGACGTGGGTACTATCAATGCGCGCAAGCGGCGGGCAGTACTGGTACAGCGCGGCGATAAAGTCCGCTTCGTCACCGTACAGGCGCAGCAGTACCCCGGCGCTGTCGTTGCAGACATCACCGAGGCAGCCGCGCTGTTTGGCTAGCTGCCAGACAAAGGGACGGAAGCCCACCCCCTGTACTTTTCCGCAGATGCGGATCTGCACGCCGTTTGCGTTCATCTGATTACCCGTTAAGCGCCGCGTTCAGGCGCGTTTTCATCGACTGATAGCTATCCTGCGCGTAGATTTCGGCCCAGTTCTGATCCTCAATCGCCTCGACTTTCACCGCGCAGTACTTGGTTTCCGGCGTTTTCGAGATAGGGTCGAGGTTATCCTGGGTCAGTTCGTTGCAAGCACCAATCCACCATTGGTAGGTCATATAAACGCTGCCGTGATTGATGCGTTCGCTCACGCAGGCGCGGCTAATCACTTTGCCGCGACGTGAGGAGACCCACACCAGCTGCTTATCATGCACGCCAAGCAGGTTGGCATCCTGCGGATTCATTTGCACAAAGCCTGGCTCATCAGCGAGCGATTGCAGCGCCGCGCAGTTGCCGGTCATCGAGCGACAGGAGTAGTGCCCGACCTCGCGTACGGTGCAGAGCACCAGCGGGAAGTCGGCGTCCGGCGTTTCGGCTGGCGCACGCCACGGTGCCGCGAACAGGTGGCCTTTACCGTCAGGCGTGGCGAACTGATTGCCTTCGTACAGATACGGCGTCCCCGGATGGTCAAGGGTCGGGCACGGCCACTGTACGTGCCCCATCTCCCCCATTTTCTCGTAGGTGACGCCGTAGAACAGCGGGCACAACTCGCGCATTTCGTCCCAGATTTGCTGGTTGTCGTCGTAGTGCATCGGGTAGCCCATTTCGCTTGCCAGCAGGCTGATAATTTCCCAGTCGCGCTTGACGTTATAGGTCGGTTCGATGGCTTTTTCGAAGCGCTGGAAGCCGCGGTCGGCGCAGGTGAAGACGCCGCCGTGTTCACCCCATGAGGTGGCGGGCAGCAGCACGTCCGCCTGCTCGGCGGTCTTGGTCATAAAGATGTCCTGCACCACCACAAAGTCGAGCGCTTCAAACCCTTTGCGCACCAGACCTAAATCCGCCTCGGTTTGCAGCGGGTCTTCGCCCATGATGTAGTAGGCTTTCACCTTCCCTTCGATGGCCAGATGCGGCACTTCGGTAATGCGCACGCCGACTTTATCGTCCATCAGGCTGGCATCTATGCCCCAGGCTTTGGCGAACTTCTCGCGCACGGCGGCGTCCACCACATCCTGATAGCCAGGGAACTGGTTTGGCAGCACGCCCATGTCGCACGCGCCCTGCACGTTGTTCTGCCCACGCACCGGGCCAACGCCGACGGCTTCACGCCCGAGGTTACCGGTCAGCAGCGCCAGGCTTGCCAGCCCTTTCACCACGTCAACCGCCTGGCCAAACTGGGTGACACCCATGCCCCACATAATGGTCGCCGACGGCGCGGCCGCATAGGTGCGCATCGCCTGACGAACCTGCATGGCCGGAATGCCGGTCAGGGATTCCACCGCTTCCGGCGCGTAGTCTTTGACGATTTCGCGCAGCTCATCAAGCCCGGTGGTATAGCGAGAAACGTACTCGTGGTCGTACAGGTCTTCTTCCAGCAGCACGTGGGCGAAAGCGTTCACCAGCGCCATATTGCTGCCGTTACGCATCTGCAGATGCTGGTCGGCGATGCGCGCGGTTTCAATACGACGCGGATCGCAGACGATAATTTTGGCCCCTTTGTCTTTCGCCTTAATCACGCGACGCGCCACAATCGGGTGCGAGTCCGCGCAGTTGTAGCCAAAGACCAGCAGGCAGCGGGAGTTTTCAATATCGCCGATGCTGTTGCTCATCGCGCCGTTGCCCAGCACGTCCTGAAGCCCGGCCACCGATGGGCCGTGGCAAACGCGCGCGCAGCAGTCGACGTTATTGGTATGCAGCACGCCGCGGGCGAATTTCTGCATCACATAGTTGGTTTCATTGCCGGTGCCGCGCGATGACCCGGTGGTCATAATGGCGCGCGGCCCGAATTTGGCTTTGATATCGCCAAGACGCTTCGCGGTATAGCGAATCGCCTCATCCCAGCTCACGGGAGTGAACTTGCCGCCTTTTTCATAGCGGATCATCGGCTGCGTTAATCGGGGGGTCAGCAGCTTGGTGTCGTTCAGAAAATCCCAGCCGTAATAGCCCTTCAGGCACAGCTCATTCTGGTTGGTTTTACCGTCGGCGGCCTCGGCGCGGATAATTTTACCGTTGTCGACAACCAGCTTCAGTTTGCAACCAGCCCCACAGTAAGGGCACACACTCGTGATTTTTTTCATCAGTAACAGACCTGTTAAAAGAGAAATAAGGATGATTAAAGAGAGATAGACGCGGCGCTATCAAGCGCGGCGCGACGGCGTTTTTCCGCGCTCAGCTGTTCAAGCTTGCTGCGGTCGACGCAAAACAGCGCGTGAGTCGGGCAGGCTTCCATACAGGCTGGGCCAGCTTCACGGTGGTAGCAAAGGTCACACTTGTTGGCTTCCGCTTTCTCCGCACGCACCTTCAGGCCCGCACCGCTGTTACGAACCACCGGACGCACCACCACTTCCATCGCACCATAAGGGCACGCCACCACGCAGGTTTTGCAGCCGATGCAGCGTTCCTGCATCACGTGGATAAAGCCTTTATCGCGGCTGATTGCGCCGTTCGGGCAGACGTTAGCGCACGGCGCGTCTTCGCACTGGCGGCAGGCGGTGGCGGTAGAGACATCTACGCCTTTAATAACGTGAATACGGGGCAGGAAAGATTGCGGCGTCAGCGCGGCGCAGTCCTGATCTTCCTGGTGGGAAACCACGCATGCGACTTCGCATGTCCGGCAGCCAATACATTTACTCGCATCAGCAATGATGAAACGGTTCATCAACTTCTCCAGCAATGACAGTGAATTCGCGGGAGAATGCATTATTCGAGCCAACTTTTAGTTAGCTGTTTTTTAAGGAGATTTTATTGCTGATGATGAGAGATAAGCTGTCATCGTCACTTATGACGATGACAGATGACGACGCTAAGCGTGCGGACCGGGGACGATGGATTCACGCTCAATCAGTTCACCAGGGAAGGTTTGCTGATATTTAAAATCCCCGCCGTCGAGCATGAAAATAAGGCGGTGGATGGTCTCTTTGATCATTTCCGTGACCGGAATTCGCACGCTGGAGAGCGACGGCACCATATACGGTGCGAGAGTAATATCATCAAAACCCAGCACCGAAACCTGCTGCGGTACGTTTATTCCGCGCGCATGCAGACGTTTAATCGCCCCGACCGCCATATCGTCATTACTGGCGACCAGCGCGCTAAAGTTCACCTTACTGTCTAGCAGCGCATCCACTCCGGCGGCACCGGTCGCGGGCGTCCACTTTCCTTGTACAATCAGCTCATTACGCACGGCAATGCCGTGCTTCGTCAGCGCGTCTTTATAGCCGGACAGGCGTTCAATACCGGTAGGAGAATCCAGCGAGCCGGTAATAAACGCAATATCGCGATGGCCAAGGAGAATTAACCGCTCCACCGCATTCTGACTGGCGGATTTTTGATCGCAATACACGCAGTGGCTGCTATTTCGCCGCAGCCGACGGTTAATCACTAATATCGGCTGCTGTTGCTGCTGAATAATGTCGTCAATATCGTCGACGCTCAGAAAACGGGGATAAATAATAATGCCGTCACAGCGCAGGTCGAGCAGGTACTGAATGGCATCTCGCTCCTCCTCGGCGCTGTGCTTACCGTCCGCCAGAATCAGCCGCCGCCCGTGATCTTCGGTCATGCTCGCCGCGTGGAACAGCAGCTCGCTGAAATAGACCCCGTGATAGAGCGTATTGGTGACCACCAGCCCCAGCGTCTGCGTCTTTTTGGTCGCCAGGTTACGTGCCAGAAGATTAGGCCGATAGCCACTCTCTTCAATGGCCAGAAACACCCGGTCTTTCGTCTCCTGACTGACATAACCGTTGCCCGATAGCACCCGGGATACGGTGGCTTTCGACACGCCCGCCCGTCGCGCCACCTCCAGCATTGTCGTCATAGTCATACCTTTGAGAAATCATTTGCCAGCAGTGTACTTCACCGTTTCGCTATTTTCAGCATCCACCGATCTGCGCGCTTTTTGCCCAACGTTGGTTCATGTGATCGGTTTCACGAATTAATCAAAAACAAAAATTAGATCTTGATGTAACAAAAATAACGCATGAATATTATGTGGAACCGGTTTCCTATGCAACGTTTCATCACCCCGCCACACCGGGCGATGAGCGATAAGTACCCTACTGATAAAACAGGATTTTCCGATGTCTAAAAACTATGCGGCTCTGGCGCAATCCGTGGTGGGCGCGCTTGGCGGCGTGGAGAACATCTCCGCCGTCACGCACTGCATGACCCGCCTGCGCTTTGTACTGAAAGATGAAACGCAGGTCGACAGCGCCAGCCTCAAGGGCATCAGCGGCGTGCTGGGCGTGGTGCGTAACGATAACCAGTGCCAGGTGATTATCGGCAACACCGTCTCCCAGGCCTACCGTGAGGTGGTGAACCTGCTGCCGAGCAACCTGCAGCCTGCCGCCCCGGTCGGAAAACCGAAGCTCACCTTACGCCGCATCGGCGCCGGGATCCTCGACGCGCTGATCGGCACCATGTCGCCGCTGATCCCGGCGATTATCGGCGGTTCGATGGTTAAGCTGCTGGCGATGATCCTCGAGATGACCGGCGTGCTGCCAAAAGGCGCACCGACGCTCACTATTCTGACAGTGATCGGCGACGGCGCGTTCTTCTTCCTGCCGCTGATGGTCGCCGCCTCTGCGGCGGTGAAGTTCAAAACCAATATGTCGCTGGCGATTGCTATTGCCGGGGTGCTGGTGCATCCGAGCTTTATTGAGCTGATGGCGAAAGCGGCCCAGGGCGAGCACGTCGAATTCGCCTTTATCCCGGTAACGGCGGTGAAGTACACCTATACCGTGATCCCGGCGCTGGTGATGACCTGGTGCCTCTCCTACATCGAACGCTGGGTCGATAAGATCACCCCGGCGGTCACCAAAAACTTCCTCAAACCGATGCTGATCGTGTTGATCGCCGCACCGCTGGCGATCCTGCTGATTGGCCCGATTGGCATCTGGATCGGTAGCGCCATCTCCGCGCTGGTGTACACCATTCACGGCTACCTCGGCTGGCTGTCGGTCGCCATTATGGGCGCACTGTGGCCGCTGCTGGTGATGACCGGGATGCACCGCGTCTTTACGCCCACCATCATTCAGACCATCGCCGAGACCGGCAAAGAGGGCATGGTGATGCCGTCGGAAATTGGCGCCAACCTGTCGCTCGGCGGTTCGTCGCTGGCGGTGGCATGGAAAACCAAAAACCCGGAACTGCGTCAGACCGCGCTGGCGGCGGCCGCTTCCGCCATTCTGGCCGGCATTTCTGAACCGGCGCTGTACGGCGTCGCCATCCGTCTGAAACGCCCGCTGATCGCCAGCCTGATAAGCGGCTTTATCTGCGGCGGCATTGCCGGTGCCGTCGGGCTTGCCAGCCACTCCATGGCCGCACCGGGCCTGTTCACCAGCGTGCAGTTCTTCGACCCGGCCAACCCGATGACGATCGTCTGGGTATTTGGGGTGATGGCGCTGGCGGTGGTGCTCTCCTTTGTGCTGACGTTGATTCTTGGTTTTGAAGATATTCCCGTCGAAGAGGCCGCCGCTGAGGCGCGCAAGCGTCAGGCCACCGCGCCTGCCGGTGCGGCAGCGGCACGAATTTCATAATTTTTTAGCGAGGTAACGCATGTCGACATTTCCGCAAGGGTTTCTCTGGGGCGGCGCCATTGCCGCCAACCAGGCCGAAGGGGCTTATCTTGAGGGCGGCAAAGGGCTGACCACCGTGGATATGATCCCGCACGGCGTAAACCGCCTGCCGGTGAAGCTGGGGCAAGAGAAGCGCTTTACGCTGCGCGACGATGAGTTCTACCCGAGCCATCAGGCGATCGATTTTTATCATCGCTACAAAGAAGATATCGCGCTGATGGCGGAGATGGGCTTTACCGTATTCCGCACCTCGATTGCCTGGAGCCGACTCTACCCGAACGGCGACGAACTGACGCCAAACGAAGCGGGCATCGCTTTCTATCGCGACCTGTTCCTCGAGTGCCAGAAGTACGGCATTGAGCCGCTGGTCACCCTGTGCCACTTCGACGTGCCGATGCATCTGGTCACCGAGTATGGTTCATGGCGCAACCGCAAAATGGTCGATTTTTTCGCCCGTTACGCCCGCACCTGCTTTGAGGCGTTCGACGGGCTGGTGAAGTACTGGCTGACCTTCAACGAAATCAACATCATGCTGCACAGCCCGTTCTCCGGCGCGGGGCTGGTGTTTGAAGAGGGTGAAAATCAGGATCAGGTGAAATACCAGGCCGCGCACCACGAACTGGTCGCCAGCGCACTGGCCACCAAAATCGCCCATGAGGTCAACCCGCAGAACCAGGTCGGCTGCATGCTGGCGGGCGGTAATTTCTACCCTTACTCCTGCAAGCCGGAAGACGTGTGGGCGGCGCTGGAGAAAGACCGCGAGAACCTGTTCTTTATCGACGTGCAGGCGCGCGGCCGCTATCCAGCCTACTCGGCGCGGGTGTTCCGCGAGAAAGGCGTGACGATCGCTAAAGAAGCGGGCGATGACGAGATCCTCAAGCACACCGTCGATTTTGTTTCATTCAGCTACTACGCCTCGCGCTGCGCGTCGGCGGAGATGAATGCCAACAATACCAACGCGGCAAACATCGTGAAGTCGCTGAAAAACCCGTATATCGAAGCCAGCGAATGGGGCTGGGGCATCGACCCGCTCGGCCTGCGCATCACCATGAACATGATGTACGACCGTTACCAGAAGCCGCTGTTCCTGGTGGAAAACGGTCTTGGCGCGAAAGATGTGGTTAACGCCGACGGGCAGATTGATGACGATTACCGCATCAGCTATCTGCGCGAGCATATTCGGGCGATGGGGGAAGCGATTGAGGACGGTATTCCGGTGATGGGTTACACCACCTGGGGCTGTATTGATCTGGTGGCTGCCTCAACCGGCGAGATGAGCAAGCGCTACGGGTTTGTCTACGTTGACCGTGATGATGCGGGGAATGGGACGCTGGCGCGGACGCGTAAGAAGTCGTTCTGGTGGTATAAGAAGGTGATTGCCAGCAACGGGGAAGATTTGGCGTAGGTGCCATCCCGGGGTCGGCGTAAACGCCTCGCCCGGGCTACGAGTCGAATGTAGCTCGGCCGAGCGTAGCGACGCCGGGAATTACTCTTCGTCCTCAGCTTCCAACTGCGCAAACCCGCCGTTCCCCCGCCACCCTTCAAGACGCTGATAAACCACTTCAACCGCGTCTTTGATCGCCTGGGTCATTGGATAGTAAAACCCAACGATATCCGGCTGAATACCGAGGAATATCACCTCACCCACGTCGTCTTTCAGCTGATCCACCAGGTAATTCAGCGGCATATTGTGGGTGGTCATCATAAACATTTCGGCGATGTCGTCCGGGTCGATAATGCGAATCTCGCCCGGGTTCAGCCCCATATCGGTGGCATCAACAATCAGCAGGCGAGCTGGGTTCAACTCGCGGATCGCCACAATATCGTTTTCCGGCGCGCTGCCGCCGTCAATCACAACCCACGCCCCTTTCGGCTGGGCTGCACACATTTCTGCCAGCAGAGGGCCAGCGCCATCGTCGCCCATCATGCTATTGCCGACACAGAGTAAAACGTCAGTCATGGTCATTCCTCAATCGTAAAATCAGTCGCGCAGGCGACGCACCATCAGATAGATGGCGCTCTCCTGATGAATGGCGTGCAGCATATTGAGCATCGCCTGGCTCCACTCTTTTTGCTGCGGGGTTTGTGACGCCCGCGCTTTATCAAACGCGTTCGCCAGCATCGACACGTGGTTGCTGTCGATGACAATCTCGCCGTACTTCGGCACGCCTTCCATCTTGCGCCGCGCCGTGCTGTCCGCTTCAAGCGTAGCAATCCACGCCAGATATTCATCCCACGGGCAGGTCAGCGCGGCTTCGAGGCAGTCGATGACCCCGAGGTGGTGGCCAATCGCCAGGCTGTAATAGACAACCTGCTGCGCCTCGGAAGGCGTGGCATCGTTCTCATCAATAAATTTACGGCTCAGTTGACTGAACACCACCTGTTCGCTCATCGAATACGTGCCTCTTCTACTACGTGGTTAAGCTGCGTGACGATTTCCGTCAGACGCGGATCGTTTTCTGTGGCCAGCCACTGCTGAACCTGAGTGTCACCCTGGCCCAGATGCAGCATATAGTCGTCGGCAATCTGGCGACCATAACGATAGCCCGCCAGACGGCGCGCGGCGCGGTCAACCTGCACGCGCAGCGGCTGGACCATATCCGGATGCAGAATTTCAGCCGGCTGTGCGTCCAGTTCACTTGGCGCACGCGCGTGGATTTTCTGCTCCAGCAGACCCAACGCCATGGCGAAGCCGTACAGCGTTGCCGCAGGCGTTGGCGGGCAGCCTGGAATGTACACGTCTACCGGTACAATTTTATCGGTGCCGCCCCAGACGCAGTACAGGTCGTGGAAGATACCGCCGCTGTTGCCGCAGGCGCCGTAGGAGATACAGATTTTCGGGTCCGGCGCGGACTGCCAGGCGCGCAGCGCCGGCGAACGCATGGCGCGGGTCACCGCACCGGTAAACAGCAGAATGTCAGCATGACGCGGTGACGGCACCACTTTAATACCAAAACGTTCGGCGTCGAACAGCGGTGAAAGCGTGGCAAAGATTTCGATTTCGCAGCCGTTACAGCCGCCGCAGTCCACGCGGTACACGTAGGCGGAACGCTTGATGTTTTTCAGCAGCGACGCTTTCATGCTGGCGATAGATTCTTCTACCGTCATCGGCACCGGCATGCCGTTGTCGTCGCGTGACCCTATTAAGTTGCTCATCAGATGGCCTCTTTCATGTGGCGAGTCAGGTCAATACGGTCGGAAGGCACCAAACATTTCTGACGCTTACATTCCGGGCAGGTCTCAAAGCTTTCGCGGTGATTTTCCGCGCGGCTGTCGCCGTTGTGCTTGAGCAGCGCAATGGCGTAATCAATCTCTTTTTGCACCGCAAACGGACGGTTGCAGACGCGGCAGTTGCAGATATCAAAACGGGACTGCTGCAAGAAATCTTCTTTCTTCCACACCGCCAGTTCGTACTCCTGCGACAGCTTGATCGCCGCCGTCGGGCACACTTCTTCGCAGCGGCCGCAGAAGATGCAGCGGCCGAGGTTGAACTGCCACGCCAGCTGATTGCTGACACGGTCGGTTTCCACCGTCAGGGCGTTCGACGGGCAGGCGTTCACGCACGCCGCGCAGCCGATACACTGCTGCGGGTTGTGTTCCGGCTTGCCGCGGAAGTTTTTATCAACCGGCATCGGTTCCAGCGGATAGGACGATGTCGTAGTGCCGGTTTTGATGACTTTTTTGATAAAGGTAAACATGACGATTCCTTATTTCAGCGGCGAGTTCTTACGCTCGATGCTGTAGCGCTCAAGCTCTTTGTACGGCACGACCTTGCTCTTCTTCTTACGCACGTCAACCACGGTCATACGGTCGGTACAGGAGTAGCAAGGGTCGAGGCTACCGATAATCAGCGGCGCATCGGAAACGGTGTTGCCGCGCAGCATGTAGCGCAGGGTTGGCCAGTTGGCGTAGGTCGCCGCGCGGCAGCGCCAGCGGTACAGCTTCTGGTTGTCGCCGGTCATGCTCCAGTGAATATCATCGCCACGAGGCGCTTCTGAGAAGCCCAGCGCGAAACGGTTTGGAATATAGGTGAACCCTTCCACCGCCAGCGGGCCGCCCGGCAGGTTATCGAGGCCGTAATCAATCATGTTCAGCGCGGTGAACACTTCGTTGATACGCACTTTCAGGCGGGAGATAACGTCACAACCCTGCTCGCTGTGTACTTCCATCGGCAGCAGACCGTAGCCCACAAACGGGTGATCGGCACGGGTATCACGGGCGTGGCCGCTGGCGCGAACCATCGGGCCGACGTTACTGAAGTCACGGGCGATTTCCGGATCCAGGCGGCCGATACCGACGGTGCGCTGTTCCATGTTCGGGGTGCTCAGCAGAATATCCACCAGGTCCTGCACGTCGCGACGCATCTGCTGCGCCAGCTGACGGGTCTGGATCATGTCGTCTTTCAGGAAGTCACGACGGATGCCGCCAATCAGGTTCAGACCGTAGGTTTTACGCGCGCCGGTGAGGATTTCCGCCATTTTCATGGAGGCTTCACGAACGCGGAAGAACTGCATAAAGCCAGAGTCAAAGCCGGTGAAATGGCACGCCAGGCCGAGGTTCAGCAGGTGCGAGTGCAGACGCTCAACTTCCAGCAGAATGGCGCGGATCATCTGCGCACGTTCCGGCACCACGATGCCCATCGCGTTCTCGACGGAGGTGGTGTAGGCGGTGCTGTGGGCAAAACCACAGATGCCGCACACGCGGTCAGACAGGAATGTCACTTCGTTGTAACCCATGCGGGTTTCCGCCAGTTTTTCCATGCCACGGTGGACATAGAACAGACGGTAGTCGGCGTCGATAATGTTTTCGCCGTCAACGAACAGGCGGAAGTGGCCCGGTTCATCGGAGGTGACGTGCAGCGGGCCAATGGGCACGACGTTGTTTTTCTTGCTGCCCAGCTCGTTGATGAACTCGTAGGTTTCGGCATCGGTGGTCGGTGCCGGGCGCTGACGGTAGTCCATGCTGTCTTTACGCAGCGGGTACAGCTCGTCTGGCCAATCATCCGGCAGCACCAGACGACGTTCGTCAGGCAGGCCCACCGGGCGCAGGCCGTACATGTCGCGCACTTCGCGCTCGCCCCAGACTGCCGCCGGAACGCGTGGCGTGACGGACGGGTATTCGAGGGTGTTCGGGTCGACTTCGACGCGCACGGTAATCCAGCACTTAGTGCCTTTTTCCATCGACAGCACGTAGTAGACCGCATAGTGTCCGTTCAGTTTACGTTCGTCGTTGCCGAACAGCACCGACAGCCAGCCGCCCTGCTGGTAGTAAAGAAACTCGACGACTTCCGGCAGGTAGTTCACCTTCACGGTAATCGTTAACTGGTCTTTGGTCTGCCAGGCTTCGTCCAGCACCACGCCCGGGAAGGACTGGTGCAGCGCAGCGAGGTAGTGTTGACCCACTTTTTCTTCAGACATGCTCAAAACTCTCTTATCACGCCACCAGCAAGGAGACGAAGGCTAAAAAGGCTAAACCGAACCCGGTCCAGGTGATACGACCGGTAATATCCAGACGCAGACGCGCCATGCTGTTTTCGAACAGCGCGATAATCAGCACGCCAACCACCAGCTTGACGATGGCGGTAATCACGGCAACCACCAGACCACCAACGCTAAAGCTGGTCATCTGTCCCCACGGGATGAAGACGCCAACGAACATCTGCAGCACCACCAGCTGTTTCAGGCTGATGCCCCACTTCAGCACGCCGAAGCCGCTGCCGCTGTATTCAGACAGTGGGCCTTCCTGCAGCTCCTGCTCCGCTTCCGCTAAGTCGAACGGCAGTTTGCCCATTTCGATAAAGGTGGCGAAGGCACAGGCGCAGAAGGCCAGCGCCAGCGGAATGCTGCGGCTGACCGGCCAGTGGTAAACCGTGGCAGTGATGTTACTGATATGGGTAGAGCCTGCGACCAGCGCAGCGACCCACAGACCCAGCAGCAGAATCGGCTCCACCAGCACGCCGAGCATCGCTTCACGGCTTGCGCCGATGGCGGTGAACGGGCTACCGGTGTCGAGACCGGCAATGGCGAAGAAGAAACGCGCGACGGCAAACAGGTAGATAAGGGTAATCAAGTCGCCCAGACCCGGCAGCGGGGAAGCAACAGTCACCACCGGCAGCGCGGTCGCAATCGTCAGCATCACGCCAACCATCACAAACGGCGTCAGGCGGAACACCCAGCCGGAAGCGTCCGGGCCGATGCTCTGACGGCCCAGCAGTTTGATGATGTCGCGATACTCCTGCATCACGCCCGGCCCGCGACGGTTATGCAACCGTGCGCGCAGCACGCGGGTGATACCAGACAGCAGCGGCGCGACGGCAAACAGCACCAGCGCCTGCAGTACAGCAAATAGGAACGTCATGTTCAGGCTCCTCGAGAGATGACAATCACGACCAGCACCGCCAGTTCAACCAGCGCCAGGCGTTGCAGCAGCAGCGGCGCCGCCGCGTTCTGCCAGCCCGGAACCAGAGAGACCGGGTTAAGCCATTTGCGCAGTTTCAGTACCGGGGCAAAGGCCTGTTTCACCGGCATCGCAAAACCGTGCGCGGTGATCACCATGGATTGTTCGTGGTCGTAACCACAGACCCACGCCGCGCCGCGAGAACGGCTTGGCAGGCGGTTGCCTTTGAGCAGCGCCAGAATGATGAACGGCAGCAGCGGGCAGGCAATCAGCAGCAGGGTAATCATCGGCTGGGAGACCACGGTGTGCGCGGTAGCCATCGGCAGCGGCACGGCGGCGCTCAGCATTGGCAGCAGCCACGGCGCGGCAACGCCGCCAACGATACACAGCAGCGCCATCACCACGGTGCTGATCGCCATCAGCAGCGGCGCGCAGCAGGCGTTTTCCGCCTCTTTAGTGCGCGGTGCGCCAAGGAAGGTAACGCCGTAGACTTTCGCCATACACATCACCGCCAGTGCGCCGGTGATCGCCAGGCCAACGGCCAGCAACGGCCCCAGCAGACGACCAATAAACGCCCCGCTGGTGCTCAGCTTGAAGAAGGACTGGTAGATAACCCATTCGCCAGCAAAGCCGTTCAGCGGCGGCAGCGCAGCCATCGCCATCAGGCCGACCAGCATTGCCAGGGAGATCATCGGCATACGTTTACCGATACCGCCCAGCTTCTCGATGTCGCGGTGGCCGGTACGGAACCAGACGGAACCCGCGCCGAGGAACAGCGTGGTTTTGAACAGGCTATGGTTAAGCAGATGGTACAGACCACCGGTCAGACCCAGCGCCACCATCACCGGCTCCTGCAGTGCCAGGCCGGTCACGCCGACGCCTAAACCGAGCAGGATGATGCCGATGTTTTCCAGCGTGTGGTACGCCAACAGACGCTGAATGTTGTGCTCCATCAGCGCGTACAGACCGCCGACAAACGCGGTGATCATGCCCAACACCAGCAGCGCAATGCCCCACCACAGCGGCTGAACATCACCCAGCAGCGACACGGTGAGAATGCCGAGCAGACCCACTTTCATCACCACGGTAGAGAACAGCGCGGCAGCCGGTGCGCTCGCGTTGGCGTGAGCCTGCGGCACCCAGCCGTGCAGCGGGATAATCCCTGCCAGCAGGCCGAAGCCCATCACGCAAAGTACCCAGATGTCAGAACCGATTGGCAGCATCTGCGCACGTTCGTTCAGCAGCACCAGATCCAGCGTGCCGTAGCGCTGCCACAGCAGCAGGCAGGCAATCGCCAGCAGAATAGTACCCAGACGGCCCAGCGCAAACCACAGCTTGCCGGAGGAGGCGCAGCCGGTGAGGAACGCGCCGCACAGCGCCATGATTTCCGCCATCACCACCAGCGAACCGAAGCTGCTCGCCACGATCGCGAAGACGGCAGCCGCCAGCAGGATGTTAATCAGCAGGCCGTTGCTTTTGACGTTCGGATGACGATGCCAGTCAATGTTGTAGAGGCTGACAAACAGACCGCACAGGCCGAGCGCAATCAGCCATACCGCGTTCAGCGGGGAGACCAGCACGCTGTAGTGCACCAGCGACAGGCTGCCCATCACCGGGTAACCGTGAACCAGCACCTGAACGCCCGCCAGGCCCGCGCACAGGCTGCCCAGCGCGCCGCCGATACCGGCAACAAAACCGCTCAGGGATTTATTAAACGACAGCACAAAGGACAGCACGGCGGCGGCGGCAAACCAGGCCACTGCGCTATTAATCAACGTCATGACGCTCATTTCGCCTCTCCTTGTTGCGCCTGGAACAGCGTCAAATCGCCTAAGTCGGTATGGAAGGTCAGCTCACGTTTGCGTTTGCTGACGCGGGCGATGTCCATGTTGTTCACCAGATGCAGCGCTTTGGTCGGGCAGGTACGCACGCAGGCTGGGCCTTCTTCGTCGAAGTGGCACAGGTCGCATTTCACCGCGATGGCGCGGATGCCAGGCACCCAGTCCAGCAGCGTACTGACGCGAGCCGGAGCCGGCGGTGCAGGCAGCGCTTTCGGCGAGTTGGCGTTGGCCGGGATATCCAGCGGACGGCTGCCGGAAAATTCAATCGCCCCAAACGGGCAGGCAATGCCGCACAGTTTGCAGCTCACGCACAGGCTTTCGTTCAGCTGTACGGCGCCATCGACGCGGGTTATCGCATTTACCGGGCAAACCCCGGCACACGGCGCGTCTTCACAGTGGTGACACATCTGTGGCGCGGATTCTTTTTCATTGAGCATTACTCTAAGCCGCGGCATAGATTGCAGGCCGTGGTGGCGATGCGTTTCCGCACAGGCCGCTTCACAGGTACGGCAACCGATACAAACGGTAGAGTCAGCAATTACAAAACGATTCACCAGGTCTTCCTCAGGTGACAGTCATTTTTGACGAAATCATGCAGAGCAAGTGTCATTTCGACACCCGTCGACACACCGATAATCAAGCGTGAGAAGCCCGTTGAGGCTCTTGTGCCAGCTGGCTGAAACTCACCGGGCTGTCGCTTTCAAGCGCCGCATACAGGGTGTCGTATACCGGCGAAATTTTTTCCAGGTAATGCTCCAGCACCTGCTCGCGGTCGCGGATATTGACGGTGCCGTCAATAAAGCCGTTCATGCTCATCTCGGCGCTGCCTACGCACTGTTTATTCAGGCCGTCGCGGGTTTCAACTACGTACTCAACGGTGTGGCTGTTAAAGCCGCTGGCCAGGCTCACAGAAACCACGAAGTGTTCGAACAGCACGAAGCTCAGCTCTTTCTCTGGCGCGCAGTTCATGGCGTGATGCAGACGCGCTTTGGACAACGTAATCCCTTGAACCAGAGAGTTGCAGTAGACACGCCATTGATCCTGATGGCGGCGGTGACGATCGGCGATATAGTCGGCCTTCTCGCTAATTTCCCAAATAGTCATGTCGGTTACCCGGTTAATAGAAACAAGCCTCCTAAGCACTTTTCATGCCATGTTTTCAACCTACTGATTTAATTTAATTTTAGTGAAATGACACTGCCGGAGTGACATGTCATTTCGTCAGTGCGACATCGTCATCGACAGTCTTTACGCCCCATATTTCATCTCTGGCATCGTTATTGCATTACTCCTGCGAGTGATGTACCAGGAGGCGTTATGCACGAAATCACGCTCTGCCAGCGAGCGCTGGAAATTGTCGAACAACAGGCGATACAAAACGGCGCGAAACGCGTCACCGGCGTCTGGATGAAGGTCGGCGCTTTTTCTTGTGTAGAGACGAGCGCAATGACCTTTTGTTTTGATCTGGTGTGCCGCGGCACGCTGGCTGAAGGCTGTACACTGCACGTCGAAGAACAGGAGGCGGAATGCTGGTGTGAATCCTGCCAGCAGTATGTTCAGCTCGTGTCAGTTCACGTGCGCCGTTGTCCGCAATGCCATAGCGACAACCTGCGCATCGTCGCCGACGACGGTTTACAGATTCAGCGAATTGAAATTGATCAGGAGTAAAGTATGTGTACCACCTGTGGTTGTGCCGATGGCAACCTCTATATAGAGGGCGATGAACGTAACCCGCACTCGCTGTTCCGCAGCGCGCCTTTCGCCCCGGCAGGCCGTCCGGCAATCTCCATTACCGGCGTCAGAACCCGAGAATTTGAACCGCAGGCCGCGGATAACGGCGACCTGCACTACGGCCACGGCGAAGCGGGTACCCACGCGCCGGGCATGAGCCAGCGTCGGATGCTGGAAGTCGAAATAGATGTGCTGGATAAAAACAACCAGATTGCCGCCCGCAACCGCGCACGCTTTGCCGCCCGCGAACAGCTGGTGCTGAATCTGGTCTCCAGCCCTGGCTCCGGTAAAACTACCCTGCTCACCGAAACCCTGATGCGTCTGAAAGACCGCGTCTCCTGCGCCGTTATCGAAGGCGACCAGCAGACGGTGAACGACGCCGCGCGTATCCGCGCCACCGGCACCCCGGCGATTCAGGTCAACACCGGTAAGGGCTGCCACCTTGATGCGCAGATGATTGCCGACGCTGCCCCGCGCCTGCCGCTTGAGAGCAACGGGATTCTGTTTATTGAGAACGTCGGCAACCTGGTCTGCCCGGCGAGCTTTGATCTGGGCGAACGCCACAAAGTCGCCGTGCTGTCGGTCACCGAAGGTGAAGACAAGCCGCTGAAGTACCCGCATATGTTTGCCGCCGCGTCGGTCATGCTGCTCAACAAAGTTGACCTGCTGCCGTACCTCAACTTCGACGTTGAGAAGTGCCTCGCCTGCGCGCGCGAAGTGAACCCGAATATTGAAATCATCCTGCTCTCCGCCACCAGCGGCGAAGGCATGGATAGCTGGCTGAACTGGCTGGAGACGCAGCGATGTGCATAGGCATTCCGGGACAAATTTCTGCCATTGATGGCGTACAGGCGAAGGTAGATGTTTGCGGCATTAAGCGCGACGTCGACCTGACGTTGGTCGGCGCAGTGGACGAAAACGGTCAGTCGCGCATCGGCCAGTGGGTGCTGGTGCACGTGGGTTTTGCCATGAGCATCATCAACGAAGAAGAGGCGCGCGATACCCTCGCGGCGCTGGAAAATATGTTTGAAGTCGAGCCCGACGTTGGCGCGCTGCTTTTTGGCGAGGAACGGTAATGCGTTTTGTTGATGAGTACCGCGCGCCCGAGCAGGTGATGCAGTTGATTGCCCACCTGAAAAGCCGGGCGCAGCATCTGGCCTATACCGCTGAACGCCCACTGCGCATCATGGAAGTGTGCGGCGGCCACACGCACGCGATTTTCAAATTCGGTCTCGACCAACTGCTGCCGGAGAACATCGAATTTATCCACGGGCCGGGCTGCCCGGTGTGCGTACTGCCGATGGGGCGCATCGACACCTGTATTGAAATCGCCAGCCATAAAGAGGTGATTTTCTGTACCTTCGGCGACGCTATGCGCGTGCCGGGGAAAAACGGCTCGCTGATGCAGGCGAAGTCACGCGGTGCGGATATCCGCATCGTCTATTCGCCGATGGACGCCTTAAAGCTGGCGCAGCAGAACCCGGACCGTAAAGTGGTGTTCTTCGGCTTAGGCTTTGAAACCACCATGCCGACCACCGCTATTACCCTGCAGCAGGCGAAGGCGCAGAAGGTCAGTAACTTCTTATTTTTCTGTCAGCACATTACGCTGATTCCAACGCTGCGCAGCCTGCTCGACCAGCCGGACAACGATATCGATGCGTTTCTGGCACCGGGCCACGTCAGCATGGTCATCGGCACCCACGCCTACGGCTTTATCGCCAGCGACTATCAGCGCCCGCTGGTGGTGGCAGGTTTTGAGCCGGTTGACCTGCTGCAGGGCGTGAACATGCTGGTGGAGCAGAAAATTGCCGCCGCGCCTTGCGTCGAAAACCAGTACCGCCGCGTGGTGCCGGACGATGGCAACCTGCTTGCACAAAACGCCATTGCCGAGGTGTTTGCGGTCAAGGGCGACAGCGAATGGCGCGGCCTGGGGTTAATCAACGACTCCGGTGTACAACTGACGCCAGACTATCAAGCATTCGACGCGGAAGCGCACTTCAAACCGCAGCCACAGCGCGTCTGTGACGATCCGCGCGCCCGCTGCGGCGACGTGCTGACCGGCCGCTGCAAACCACATCAGTGCCCGCTGTTTGGCGCGACCTGCAACCCGCAGAGCGCGTTTGGCGCGCTGATGGTATCGTCAGAAGGCGCCTGCGCCGCCTGGTATCAATATCGCAGTCAGGAGGCAGAAGCATGAAAAGTATTCAGTTAGCGCACGGGAGCGGCGGGCTGGCGATGCAGCAGCTGATCGACAGCCTGTTTATGAAAGCCTTCGCCAACCCCTGGCTGGCAGAGCAGGAAGATCAGGCGCGTCTGTCGCTGGCCTCGCTGACCGCCCACGGCGACCGCCTGGCCTTCTCCACCGACAGCTACGTCATTGACCCGCTGTTCTTCCCCGGCGGCAATATCGGCAAGCTGGCGATTTGCGGCACCGCCAACGATGTGGCGGTAAGCGGCGCGGTGCCACGCTACCTCTCCTGCGGCTTTATTATTGAAGAAGGGCTGCCGATGGAGACGCTGGAGGCGGTGGTCAACAGCATGGCGGAGACGGCCAAAGCGGCGGATATCGCCATCGTCACCGGCGACACCAAGGTCGTGGGTCGTGGCGCGGCGGATAAGCTGTTTATCAATACCGCCGGAATGGGTGCCATCCCGTCCGATATTCACTGGGGCGCGGCAACGCTCACCCCGGGGGATCTGCTGATGGTCAGCGGCACGCTCGGCGACCACGGCGCGACCATCCTCAATCTGCGCGAACAGCTCGGCCTTGACGGCGAACTGCAAAGCGACTGCGCGGTGCTGACGCCGCTTATCCAGAGCCTTCGCCCGATTGCTGGGGTGAAAGCGCTACGTGATGCCACCCGCGGCGGCGTCAACGCGGTGGCCCATGAGTTTGCCGCCACCAGCGGCCACGGTGTTGAAATTCATGAACAACATATTCCGCTGAAAGACGCGGTGCGCGGCGTGTGCGAATTATTAGGGCTTGACGCGCTTAACTTCGCAAATGAAGGTAAACTGGTGATCGGCGTGACCCGCGAAGCAGCCGATGAGGTGCTCGCCGCACTGCGCGCCCATCCGCTGGGGCGTGATGCCGCTATCATTGGCGAAGTCACGGAACGCCGTGGGGTTCGCGTTGCCGGGCTGTACGGCGTGAAACGCACGCTGGATCTTCCTCACGCCGAACCGCTGCCACGAATCTGTTAACAGGCCGCTCAAGGTCTGAAATTTATTATTATTATTAGAGCTTATCCCCGTCAGTATGATGACGGGATAGGCTTTTGGCGATCGCACCCACCGCGGTGCATTTATGGGCAAGCTACATGTCGTATACACCGATGGGCGATCTCGGCCAGCAAGGGCTGTTTGATATCACCCGGACTCTTCTCCAACAACCCGATCTGGCCGCACTCAGCGAAACGCTGGCGCAGCTGGCAAAACAATCTGCGCTAGCGGACAGCGCGGCGATCATCCTGCTGCAGCCGGGAAACCACCGCGCGGGCTACCACGCCACGCATGAAGCGGGTAAACCCATCGCCTATGAAGACGATAGCGTGCTGGCGAACGGCCCGGTCAGACGACTGCTGTCACGCCCCGACGCCCTGCACTGCAGCTACAGCGAGTTTCACGAAGCCTGGCCGCAGCTGGCCCACAGCGGGCTTTACTCGCCGTTCGGCCACTACTGCCTGTTGCCGCTGGCGGCGGAGGGACGCATCTTCGGCGGCTGCGAGTTTATCCGCCAGAACGACCAGCCGTGGAGCGAAAAAGAGTACCAGCGCCTGCACACCTTTACCCAGATTGTTGCCGTCGTCACCGAACAGATCCAAAGCCGGGTGACTAACAACGTCGATTACGATCTGCTGTGCCGCGAGCGCGATAATTTCCGTATTCTGGTGGCGATCACCAACGCCGTGCTGTCGCGCCTCGACATGGACGATCTGGTCGGCGCGGTAGCCAAAGAGATCCACTACTACTTCAATATCGACGCCATCAGCGTGGTGCTGCGCGGCAACCGCAAAGGCAAGCTGAACATCTACTCGACGCACTATATTGACGTCAACGATCCGGTGCACGATCAGAGCGAAGTGAACGAATCCGGCACGCTGACCGAACGCGTGTTTAAGAGCCAGGAGATGCTCAAGCTCAATCTCCACGAACAGGACAAACTGGCCCCGTACGAGCGCCAGCTGTTTGAAATGTGGGACGATAAAATTCAGACGCTGTGCCTGCTGCCGCTAATGTCGGGCGACAAGATGCTCGGCGTGCTTAAGCTTGCCCAGTGCGACGAAAAAGTGTTCTGCGCCGCCAACCTGAAGCTGCTCAAGCAAATTGCAGAGCGCGTCTCCATTGCCGTCGATAACGCCCTCGCCTATCAGGAAATACACCGTCTGAAAGAGCGTCTGGTGGACGAGAATCTCGCGCTGACCGAACAGCTGAACAACGTTGACGGCGAGTTTGGCGAGATAATCGGCCGCAGCGAAGCGATGTTCAACGTGCTCAAGCAGGTTGAGATGGTGGCGCCAAGCGACAGCACCGTGCTGATCCTCGGCGAAACCGGCACCGGTAAAGAGCTGATTGCCCGCGCCATCCACAATCTGAGCGGCCGTAACAGCCGCCGGATGGTGAAGATGAACTGCGCGGCAATGCCGGCTGGCCTGCTGGAAAGCGACCTCTTCGGCCACGAGCGCGGCGCATTTACCGGTGCCAGCGCCCAGCGCATTGGCCGCTTTGAACTGGCGGATAAAAGCTCCATGTTCCTCGATGAAGTGGGCGATATGCCGCTAGAGCTGCAGCCGAAGCTGCTGCGCGTGTTGCAGGAGCAGGAGTTCGAACGCCTCGGCAGCAATAAGCTGATCCAGACAGATGTACGCTTGATCGCCGCCACTAACCGCGATCTCAAGCAGATGGTGCTGGATCGCGAATTCCGTAGCGATCTTTACTATCGCCTGAATGTCTTCCCGATCCACCTGCCGCCGCTGCGCGAGCGCCCGGAAGATATTCCGCTGCTGGTCAAAGCCTTCACCTTTAAAATCGCCCGCCGTTTGGGGCGCAACATCGACAGCATTCCGGCGGAAACGCTGCGGACCTTAAGCCAGATGGAATGGCCGGGTAACGTGCGCGAGCTGGAAAACGTGATTGAGCGTGCGGTGCTGCTGACCCGCGGCAGCGTGCTGCAGCTTTCTCTGCCGGAGCTGGCCTTTGCCAGCGAAGCGCCGCCGGAGCCAATGCCGATGGCGGAGTCGCCGAAAGAGGGAGAGGACGAATATCAGCTGATTGTTCGGGTGCTGAGAGAGACCAACGGCGTAGTGGCCGGGGCGAAAGGCGCGGCGCAGCGTCTGGGGCTTAAACGCACCACATTGCTCTCAAGAATGAAACGCCTGGGTATTGATAAAGATACGTTAATGTAAAAACTGTGGCTATACTGACCTCTGATTCAATAACGAGTGAATGGAGGCAGTATCGTATGGCAGTTTCAGCACGCAACCAATTAACAGGCACCATCAGCGCAGTCTCTACCGGCGCGGTCAACGACGAAATCGAACTGACCCTGCCGGGCGGCGCAAAGCTGGTCGCTATCGTCACTCACAGCAGTAAAGAAGCGCTGGGCCTGGTCAATGGTAAGGAAGCCATTGCGCTGATTAAAGCCCCGTGGGTCACGCTGGCAACCGAAGACTGTGGTCTGAAATTCTCCGCCCGCAACCAGTTTGCCGGTGAAGTCACTCAGGTGACCGAAGGCGCGGTGAACGCTACCGTACATATCAAAACCGATGCTGGCTTTGAGATTGTTGCCGTGGTCACCAACGAAAGCCAGAGCGAGATGAAGCTGGCGAAAGGCAGCCGCGCGATTGCGCTGATCAAAGCATCCGCGATTCTGATCGCCACCCGCGCGTAAGTTTTCTCCGGCGTCGCTGCGCTCGGCCGGGCTACATTCGGTTCGTAGCCCGACCGAGCAACGCGACGCCGGGAATAGCACCCGCCTCACACCTTCTCGTTTCTCTATTTATGAAACATCGTTTTGTGAATTCATTCCCGTTCTCACGATGTCATGGATGATAAATAAGCGTTTTCCCCGTGGAGACGTCTATGATTCGCTTACCTCTGTCCGCCGCTCTTGCCCTGGCATTTTCCGTACAGACGGCTGTTGCCGCCCTACCCGTTTTTTCCATCTGGCCCGGTGGCGAAGCGCCTGGCGCTAAAAACAGCCCGGTGAGCTACGCGCTGGTTGAACGCAGCAAAGATCCGAGCCTGCCGGACCGTGCCGTTACCGGCATCCGTGCCCCGGAAATCACCGTCTATGCCCCGGCACATCCGAACGGCGTCGCGCTGCTGGTCACCCCCGGCGGCTCCTACCAGCGGGTGGTGCTGGATAAAGAAGGCAGCGATTTAGCCACGCCGTTTAACGCCAAAGGCTACACCCTGTTCGTGATGACCTACCGTATGCCCGCCGATGGTCATGCCGAAGGGGCCAATGCGCCATTAGCTGACGCCCAGCGGGCGCTGCGCACGCTACGCGCTAACGCCATGAAGTGGCATATTGATCCGCAAAAAATTGGCGTGATGGGCTTCTCTGCTGGTGGTCACGTGGCCGCAAGCCTGGAGACGCGCTACGACGAAACGGTATATTCCCCGCTCGATGCCGTCGATAAACAGAGCGCACGCCCCGACTTCGTGGTGCTCGGCTACCCGGTTATCTCGATGGATAAAACCATAGCTCACCCCGGCTCGCGCACGGCGCTGATTGGCGACACGCCAACGGCCGAGCAGATTAAGCACTACTCTCCCGAGCGGAACGTCACCGCACAAACGCCGCCAACCTTCCTGATGCACGCGGTGGATGACCCGTCGGTACCGGTCGATAACTCGCTGGTGATGTTCAACGCCCTGCGCGCGCACAATGTGCAGACCGAGCTGCATCTGTTCGCCGAAGGGAAGCATGGATTTGGTATTCGCGGTGCCAAAGGCCTGCCCGCCGCCGCATGGCCAGAGCTGGCGATGAACTGGATTGCTTCGCTGCCGTAAAACTCCCCCGGCGTCGCTGCGCTCGGCCGGGCTACATTCGGTTCGTAGCCCGGCCGAGCAACGCGACGCCGGGTATTGCACCCAGACAAAATTGAGATCTCATTTTTCCCTTTTGATCACAATAATCCAGTAAATCACCTCATTCTCTTCTGTCTCCCCGCCCCGCATTTGCCTAACGTAGATCCCATAACAAACGTCAGGTTAATCCTCCGAGGAGCCCGCAAAATGACTAATCGTATTCAGCGCCTGAAAGACGCCCTCTTCGCCAACCCGCGCGAAATCTCCCTTGAACGCGCCGTCCTCTACACCGAAAGCCATCGTCAGACCGACGGCGAGCCGGTGCTCATTCGCCGCGCCAAAGCCACCGCCCATATTCTCGATAACGTCGCCATCAGCATTCGTGAAGATGAGTTGATTGCCGGGAACCGCACCATCAAACCACGCGCCGGGATTATGTCGCCGGAGATGGACCCGTACTGGCTGTTAAAAGAGCTGGACCAGTTCCCGACTCGCCCGCAGGACCGCTTCAACATTAGCGATGACGATAAGCGCCTGTACCGCGACGAACTGTTCCCGTACTGGGAAAAGCGCTCGATGAAGGATTTCATCAACGCCCAGATGACCGACGAAGTAAAAGCCGCCGTCAGCACGCAGATTTTCAGCGTCAACCAGACCGACAAAGGCCAGGGCCATATCATTATCGACTACCCGCGTCTGCTGAATAACGGCCTGGACGCGCTGGTTAATGAGATGCACGCCCATCTGCGCGAGCAGCCTGATAACGTCTTTTATCAGGCGGTGCTGATTCTGCTGGAAGCCTCCCAGCGCCACATCCTGCGCTACGCCGCGCTGGCCGACGAGATGGCAAGCGGCTGCAATGACCCGCAGCGTCGTCAGGAGCTGGAAACCATCGCTAGCATCTCGCGCCATAACGCCGCGCAGAAGCCGGAAAACTTCTGGCAGGCCAGCCAGCTGTTCTGGTACATGAACATCATTTTGCAGTATGAGTCGAACGCCAGTTCCATCTCGCTCGGCCGCTTTGACCAGTACATGCTGCCGTTCTGGCAGGCGTCGCTGAACCATGGTGAAGACCCGGCGTTTATGCAGGAATTGCTCGAATCCTTGTGGGTGAAGTGCAACGATATCGTGCTGCTGCGTTCCACCAGTAGCGCCCGCTACTTCGCGGGCTTCCCGACCGGCTACACCGCCCTGCTCGGCGGCCTGACCGAGAACGGTCGCAGCGCGGTGAACATCCTCTCCTTTACCTGTCTGGATGCCTACCAGAACGTGCGCCTGCCGCAGCCGAACCTCGGCGTGCGGGTCAACGAACTGATTGACCGCCCGTTCCTGCGCAAAACCGCCGAAACCGTGCGCCTCGGCACCGGGATTCCGCAGATCTTCAACGATGAAGTGGTGGTGCCCGCGTTCCTCAACCGCGGCGTGTCGCTGGAAGATGCGCGCGACTACGCGGTGGTCGGCTGCGTCGAACTGTCGATTCCAGGGCGCACCTACGGGTTGCACGATATCGCCATGTTCAACCTGTTGAAGGTGATGGAAATCGTCATGCTTGAGCACGAAGGCAATGCGCAACTCACCTACGACGGCCTGCTGACGAGCATTCGCGACAAGATTCGCCACTACATTAAGCTGATGGTGGAAGGCAGCAATATCTGCGATATCGGCCATCGCGACTGGGCGCCGGTGCCGCTGCTCTCCTCGTTTGTTGAAGACTGTATCGCCAACGGCAAAGACATCACCGACGGCGGCGCGCGCTACAATTTCTCCGGCGTACAGGGTATCGGAATCGCCAACCTGAGCGATTCGCTGCATGCGCTGAAAGGAATGGTGTTCGACCAGCAGCGCATGAGCTTCGACGAACTGCTGGCGGTGCTGAAGGCCAACTTCGCCACGCCGGAGGGCGAGAAGGTTCGCGCACGGCTGATTAACCGCTTTGAAAAATACGGTAACGACATTGACGATGTTGATAACATCAGCGCCGATCTGCTGCGTTTTTACTGCAAAGAGGTGGAAAAGTACCGTAACCCGCGCGGCGGCCAGTTTACGCCGGGCTCCTATACCGTTTCCGCCCACGTACCGCTGGGGTCGGTAGTTGGCGCGACGCCGGACGGACGTTTCGCCGGTGAACAGCTGGCGGACGGCGGGCTGTCGCCGATGGTCGGCCAGGACGGTCAGGGGCCAACGGCGGTGCTGAAGTCAGTGAGCAAGCTCGATAACTATCTGCTCTCTAACGGCACGCTGCTGAACGTCAAGTTCACCCCGGCGACGCTGGAGGGGGAAAGCGGTCTCAACAAGCTGGCGGATTTTCTGCACGCCTTTACCAAACTCAAGCTCCAGCATATTCAGTTCAACGTGGTGAACGCCGAAACCCTGCGCGAAGCCCAGCAGCGCCCGCAGGATTTTGCCGGGCTGGTGGTTCGCGTGGCGGGCTACAGCGCCTTCTTTGTCGAACTGTCGAAGGAGATTCAGGATGACATTATCCGCCGCACCGCGCATCAACTGTGAGGTGATTGAGACGCGCGCCGACACGGCGCGCATTTTCAATATCCAGCGCTATTCGCTTAACGACGGTCAGGGCATCCGCACGGTGGTGTTCTTTAAAGGCTGCCCGCATACCTGCCCGTGGTGCGCCAACCCGGAGTCGATGTCGCCGAAAATCGAGACCGTCCGCCGGGAGAGCAAGTGCCTGCACTGCGCCACCTGTTTGCAGGATGCTGAGGAGTGTCCGTCCGGGGCGTGGGAACATATTGGCCGTGACGTGACGCTGGAATCGCTCGAACGGGAAGTGCTCAAAGACGACGTGTTCTTCCGCGCGTCGGGCGGCGGCGTAACGCTTTCCGGCGGCGAAGTGCTGATGCAGGCCGAGTTCGCCACCCGCTTTTTGCAGCGCCTCAAACAGTGGGGCATTCGCACCGCCATTGAAACCGCGGGCGATACCTCCCCTCGCCGCCTGCTGCCGCTGGCGCAGGCGTGCGATGAGGTGCTGTTTGATCTGAAAATCATGGACTGCACGCAGGCGCGTCAGGTGCTCAGCATGAACCAGCCGCGGGTGCTGGAGAACTTTCGCCTGCTGGCGGCGGAAGGCATCAAAGTGATCCCGCGGCTGCCGCTGATCCCCGGTTACACCCTCAGCACCGAGAACGTCGCGCAGATTCTGGCGTTTCTGGCGCCGCTGCCTATTGAGGAAATACATCTGCTGCCGTTCCATCAGTACGGCGAGCCGAAGTATTCCCTGCTGGATCGCGAGTGGGCAATGGCGGGGATAAAAGCGCCGGAGCCCGAGGAGATTGCACCGATTCAGGCGATGGTGGAACAAGCGGGATATCGGGTGGTGATGGGGGGTTAACGATGCCAGACCGCACCGTACAAGTCCCCTCGCCCCTTTGGGGAGAGGGTTAGGGTGAGGGGAACAGGCCAGCACGGTGATAAACCCTCACCCCAGCCCTCTCCCTTAGAAAGGGAGAGGGGGCCGTCCGTGCCAATGCGTTAAACTCTCATTCCACATCCAACAACCACTTCTGCGCCGGGGTCAACCGGCTCGCCGTTTCCGGCGTTAACCAGCGGCGCTGATCCTGCTGCGCGGTATCCGCACGGTCGATATACAACCCGTGAAGTACCCGGCGGCGAGAGCCTTCGCGGTTGGTGGTGCCACCGTGCCAGGCGTGGGCGTTGTAGATCATCACACTGCCTGCTGGCGCCTCAAAAATCACCTCATCCGGGTGCGGCAACCCCACATCCTCCAGCACCTCTTCCGGCAATTCCGGGCGCAGATGGGTTGCCGGAATAATCCGCGGCGCGCCGTTGGCGGCGTAGAGATCGTCAATCGCCCAGATGGTGTTGACCAGGTGAACCTTCGGGAAATCCGGACGCGGCTTTTTCCAGTCAGCGTGTAGCGGCTGATGGCCGCCGTTGTACAGCGCCTCGCGGGCGTTGAGGCTGGAAATTTTAAACTCGCCCTCAAAGATATAGCGGCACGCCGACAAAATCAGCGGATGCGACCACACCTTCTCCCACACCACACCCTTGTTGACGAGGTTCGCCACGCGCGTCGCCGTCTCTTCCTGATGGTGCTCTACCGCCAGGTTCTCCCCTTCTTTCTCCACCAGATAGTCAATGCGCTCGCGCATCGCCGCCAGCCAGTCGGCATCCGCCACGCCGTGGACGATGGTGTAACCCTGAGTATCCAGTTCATGTTTCATTGTCGCTGACAGTTCGCCACTCGCGCCCAGCGCCTCCAGCCAGAATGCCGCTTGCTTGTCCATACCGCCCTCTCTTTTGTTAACCATTTCACAACATGTATGAAAAGTTACTGCACGAGCGGTCGGCATTCTGTATGAGATAGCTACACAACACTGGATTTTTGTGTACAGCAAAATAAAGTGTGATGAGATTCAAAATCCAGAATAATAACCAGGACATGAGCATGTCAGAGCAATCCCTCGTCCCCGTGCTGGAGCAGCTGCTTGCCCGGCAAAGCGACCTTATCGTGCGGTTTCCGCAAACCTCACAGCCCGCGCCGGAGCTGGCGATGAGCGTGTCGTTTCCCCGTCTGGAGATCGTGCTGGAAGGCGAGCTTGCCGACGGTTGCCTGAGCGCGCCGCTCGGCCCGCTGCAGGCGCTCTATCTGCCCGGTGGCCGCTGGAACGCCCCGCAGTGGCAAGGCCCGGCTACCACGCTGAGCATTCTGTTCAGCAAACAGAAGCTCGGCTTCAGCCTGCAGCGGTACGACGGCAAAAAATTTGTGGAAATTCGTAAGCAGCACGTGGCGCGGCTGGGCCCGCGGGTGGGATCGTATCTGCTGCTGGCGATGAACGAACTGGCTATTCGCCCGGTGATGCCCACGGCGCAGATCGTGCTGAGCGGGCTGCTGAGCCACTGTATCGATCAGCTTACCCATCTGGCGGATACGGTGAGCAAAAGCAAAGAGCTGTTTCTCGCCATTCAGGAGTATATCGACGAGCACGCCGCTGAGGCGCTGAGTCGGGAGACGGTGGCGAAGAAGTTCCATATTACGCCGAACTACCTGTCGCATCTGTTTCAGAAGTCCGGCTCGGTGGGATTCAATGAGTATCTGACCGCCGTGCGGCTTGAGCTGGCGAAGAAATTACTGCGTGGGTATGAGATGAAAATCAAAGAGATAGCCCATCACTGCGGCTTTGAAGACAGCAACTACTTCTGCCGAATCTTCCGCAAGCACACGGCGCGTTCGCCGTCAGAGTACCGCCGTCACTGCCGCACGATGTAGCTATTTTTTCGGGCGATATTTTTCCGGCAGCTCCGGCACCGGACGTCGATCGTCAATCAGATGACGGATGGTCAGGATCGGGTGACGCCACAGCATACGCGGGCCAGCCCAGCGCATAATCTGCTTCATCTCTTCGCGTTTGGCGGGCTGATAGCAGTGCACCGGGCACTGCTTACAGGCTGGTTTTTCCTCGCCAAACACACACTTATCCAGTCGTTTATCGGCATAAGCATTCAGCGCCAGGTAGTGCTCTGCATCGTCCTGCGCCTGCGGGCAACGTTGCTGATAAAGCGCAATCATGCTGCGGATGGTCCGTTTCTCACGGTCGATGCGTTTGCCTGCCATAGCCTGTTCCTCACCAATAAAGATGCATTAATAATACACGTTTAATGATGCTTTCGCAGCCGCTTTATGCCTCGTGCTTGTCCACGTGGCCCAGCGGTTTTTCCGGGAAGCAGACGTCGCGCACCCGGCGTTTCAGCTCGGCGGCATCCGGGAAACCCTCGTCGCGCTTGCGATCCCAGATAAGCTCCTCGCCCACGGTAATGGTAAAAATTCCACCGGTACCGGGCACCAGGGTCACCGAGGCGATATCGGTGCTGAAAGTGTGCAACAGCTCCTGCGCCATCCAGCTGGCGCGTAGCATCCAGTTGCACTGGGAACAGTAGGTGACCGTAATGGCGGCTTTCTGCGTCATAACATTCTCACAATGAATTAAAGGACTAATTGTAATCAAATTGTTGCATGCATAGAGATTTATTTGCAAACTTTATTGCAAATGATAATTCCTATCATTACTATTCGCATCACATTAAACGGAGTCGTTCGAAGCGCTTATGGAAAAGCCGACTTCTGGAAGTAGCGAGTGAGCCAATACTAATAACGATGAAAGGCATGGCAACTATGTACAAATCCATTCAATCAGAGGCGTGGTGCAAGAAAAGCCTACTGGTAACCTCTTTGCTTGCAGCGATTTACCAGACTTCCGCCGTTGCGGCTGACACACAGGACAAAACCGCGGCGGTAGACACCGCCGAGCAGATGACCGTCACGGCGCCAGCTCCGGTACTGAAGTCGGGCAATCAGCACGCCATTAGCGCGCAGGAGTTGCAGGACAAAGGGGCCAACGACTTTGGTTCCATCATGCGTTATGAACCTCTGATTGGCGCGACCGGCTCCAGCGGCGGCTCCGGCAACGGCAAAAGCGGCTTCGACCGTGGCGGCTACACCGGCTACAACATTCGCGGGCTCGAGAGTAACCGCGTCGGTATCGACGTGGACGGTATCGCCCAGCCAAACGCCACCGGCCGTAGCTACGTTAGCCGCGCGGGCCAGAACACCTTCGGCATTGGCCGCGACTATATTGACCCGTACATGTACGGCAGCGTCGATATTCAGTCCGGTGCCACCGACACCGAAACCGCCAACTCTTCTATCGGCGGCAACGTCTCCTTCCAGCCGAAATCGGCGGACGACTACCTGCACCCAGGTAAAACCAGCGCCTTTAGCTACCGCAGCGGTTATGACTCCGCTGACCGCAGCTGGCACAACGGCCTGACAGCGGCGGGCGGTGATGAAACCCTGCGCGGGATTTTCGTCTACAGCCGTCGTGATGGTCAGGAGACCACTACCAATAGCTCAAGCGTCGACGCTTTCCCGGCAAACTGGCACTCTGACGCGTTTATGACCTCGGGGATCTGGCAACCAAACGATCAGCATAAACTGACCAGCACCCTCGATTACTACCATAAAACCAACCATACCCATTACGACGTCTGGAACGACAGCGGCAGTAAGACCATTGGTAACGCGCAGCAGACCAGCCAGACCCGTCGCTGGGGGCTGAGCCTGAAAGATGACTGGACGCCGATGAACGACTTCATCGACAGCATGTCCACCAAGGTGTACTACCAGCACACCGAAGCGCACGACCAGACCTACATGCCGGACAGCTTCACCAGCACCATGGAAACGGTCTACTCAAACTACGATACCGATACCTGGGGTATGCAGACGGCATTGGCAAAAACGCTTGGCCGCCACGATCTGAGCGCTGGCTTCAACGCTAGCACCACCAAAACCCAGCGTCCGTTCAGCCAGTCGCCGATCCCGAGCGTCTTCAGCGAGATCATGCAGCCGGAAGCAGACAGCCGTGAATACACGGTAGCCGGCTTCCTGCAGGATCAGATCAACTTCGATCTCGACGGCCATAACGCGGCGGTGATCCCGGGCGTCCGCGTGGTGCATCAGTCCACCAAGCCGGAGAATCTTAGCAGCCTGACCACTAACAGCACGGTGCTGACGGAGTCGTCGGTTTCTAATCTGTATGGCAAAAATTCAGATACTCAGGCGCTGCCGTCGCTGACCTTCCAGTACGACATCACGCCGCGCATGATGACCTATCTGCAGTACAAACGCGGCGCGGAGTTCCCGAACACCAGCCAGCTGTACGGATCATGGAACCTCGGTTCCAGCTACGCGGGCCGCGGCCAATACGCGCTGATCGGCAATACCGATCTGAAAACCGAGACCAGCGACAACTTCGAATGGGGCATGAAGGGCGAGGTGACCGAAGGGATCACCATGCGTACCGCGCTGTTCTACAACAGCTATAAAAACTTTATCGCTTACACCCGTTACACCCGCGCGAACAACCCGGGCCAGTTCACTAACGTACCGTCAAACATCTACACCATTTACCAGGCGGAAAACCGCGATAAAGCCTATATCTACGGCGGTGAGATCAGCGCGAAGTTCAACTTCGGCACCTGGTTTGAACAGGTTGATGGCCTGAGCGCCACCCTGGCTTACGGCTACAGTGAAGGGCAGTCGAAATCCAGCTATAACGGCGACAAATATGTCGACCTCGATAGCGTTGCGCCAATGAAAGCCATCGTCGGCGTGGCGTGGGATGACCCGGCCAAAGTCTACGGTACCGCGCTGACCGCCACCTTCGTGAAAGGCAAACGCGCCACCACCACCAACCGCGAAAGCTACACCAACACCGGCAACACGCTGACGGATTCCACCAAAGAATATATGCGCGTACCTGGCTACGGCATGCTCGACTGGACGGCTTACTGGCGCGTGGCGAAGAACGTCCGTATCAACGGCGGGGTGTATAACCTGACCGACCGTAAATACTGGGACTACCTGAGCAGCCGCAACATTGAAACGTCCACCAACCAGGACGCCAATGATAAATCGCTGGCGGTCATGCCGGGCCGCACCTGGCAGCTGGGCGTTAACGTCGATTTCTGATAACAACATCAATGAAACCTGCCCCCGGCTACTGGCCGGGGTAATTATAAGGAAGAGAGCTATGCAAAACGCACCAACCGAACTGTGGCAGCGCTATCAGGACGTTAAAGCCAACGGTACTGCCAAATACGCTCGCGACATCGCTGCCGTGATGGGCATCAGCGAAGCGGAGCTGACCGAAGCACGCGTCGGCCACGATGCCGTTCGCCTGCAGGATAATGCCCGCGCGATCCTTGCCGCGCTTGAAAACGTGGGCGAAACCAAATGCATCTGCCGCAACGAATATGCGGTTCACGAGCAGGTTGGCGCCTTCACCCACCAGCACCTTGACGGCCATGCAGGCCTGGTACTGAACCCTCGCGCGCTGGACCTGCGTCTGTTCCTGAGCCAATGGGCCAGCGCGTTTCACGTCAACGATCAGGGTCGCGAAAGCATTCAGTTCTTTGACCCGCACGGCGACGCGGTGCTGAAGGTTTATACCACCGATGCCACGGATAGCGCGGCCTGGCAGGGGCTGATTGCTGAACAGACGCAATCAACCCCAACGCCGCTGGCCCTTCGCCCGGTAGAAAATGCCCGCTACGCCGAGACGGCAGACGGTGCGGCGCTGGAAAAAGAGTGGCGCGCAATGACCGACGTGCATCAGTTCTTCGTGCTGCTGCGCAAATACAACCTCTCACGCCAGCAGGCTTTCCGTCTGGTGAGCGATGACCTGGCCTGCCGTATTGACACCGAAGCGCTGCCTCGCCTGCTGGAAACCATCCAACAGGACGGCAACGAATTTATGATTTTCGTCGGCAACCGCGGCTGCGTGCAGATCTTCACCGGCACGCTGGAGAAGCTGACGCCAATGCGCGGCTGGATCAACATCTTCAACAGTACCTTCACCCTGCACCTGCGCGAAGAAACCATCGACGAAGTGTGGGTCACGCGCAAACCGACCGTGGACGGCCACGTCACCAGCGTGGAACTGTTTGCCAAAGACGGCACCCAGATTGCGCAGCTGTACGGCCAGCGTAGCGAAGGCCACCCGGAGCAGACGCAGTGGCGCAACCAGGTAGATAGCCTGACGGCGGAAGGCCAGACCGTATGAAACGCCTGCTGATACTGTTAGCTGCGCTGCCGCTGTTCTCCAGCGCCGCCGAGCGCATTATCACCCTGGGCGGCGACGTCACCGAAATTGTCTACGCGCTGGACGCGCAGTCTCAACTGGTGGCGCGCGATAGCACCAGCACCTGGCCTGCGGCAACCCAGTCGCTGCCGGACGTCGGCTACCTTCGCCAGTTGAGCACCGAAGGCATCCTCTCGCTGCGCCCGACGCTGGTTCTTGCCAGCAGCCAGGCGCAACCGTCGCTGGTGCTGCAAAAGGTGGAAGGCAGCAAGGTTAAGGTGGTGAACGTGCCGGGCGGCTACGACGCCACGGCAATGGATAACAAAGTTCAGGTCATTGCCGATGCGCTGGGCAAGCAGACGCAGGGCGATGCGCTGCGTAAAACGCTGCACGACGATATGTCAAAAATCCCGGCGCAACCGCTGAACAAGCGCATGCTGTTTATTCTCAGCCACGGCGGTTCCGGCGCGCTGGTGGCCGGTCAGCAAACGGCGGCAGACGGCGCCATCAAGCTGGCTGACTTACAGAACGCCATGCAGGGTTTCGACCACTACCGCACCATGTCGCAGGAAGGGGTCATTGCCAGCCTGCCGGATCTGGTGGTGATCTCCGCTGATGGCCTGAAAGGCATGGGCGGCGAAGCCGCGCTGTGGAAGCTGCCGGGGCTGGCGCAGACGCCTGCCGGGCGCAACAAGCAGGTGCTGGTGATTGACGATATGGCGCTGCTAGGCTTCGGCCCGCGCACGCCGCAGGCGCTGCAACAGCTGCGCCAGAAAGCGGAGCAGTTACACTGATGAACGTCACCGCCTCACGCCAGCTGTGGCTGATGGTGCTGCTGCTCGTTGCCCTGACGCTGTTTGCCACCACGCTCGGCGCGATGCGCCTGCCGCTGGCAAGCATCTGGCCGTCGGGCGATGAGGTACTGCGCCATATCTGGCTCACCATCCGCCTGCCCCGCGTCCTGCTGGCGCTGCTGGTTGGCAGCGCGCTGGCGCTCTCCGGCTGCGTGATGCAGGGGCTGTTTCGCAACCCGCTGGCGGACCCGGGTCTGCTCGGGATCAGCAGCGGCGCAGCGCTGGCGGTTTCATTCTGGGTGGTGCTGCCGATTTCGGTACCGGTGCTGGTGGCGCTCTACGCGCCGATGCTGGCGGCGTTTATCGGCAGCCTGGCGGTGATGGCGGTGATTTTTGTCCTCAGCAAAGCGGGGGACGGTTCGCTCTCCCGCCTGCTGCTGGTCGGGATTGCGATCAACGCTCTGTGCGGTGCGCTGGTGGGCATGCTGTCATGGATTAGCAACGACACGCAGCTTCGCCAGATGTCGCTCTGGGGCATGGGCAGCCTGGGGCAGGCCGAGTGGCCAACGCTGCTGGTCGCCGCCACGCTGATTATCCCTGCGTCGCTGGTGGTCTGGTGGACGGCAGCGCGTCTGAATTTGCTTCAGTTGGGTGATGAAGAGGCGCACTACCTCGGCGTTAACGTGCGGGTACTGCAACGGCTGTTGCTATTGTGCAGCGCGGTGCTGGTAGCCGCTTCGGTGGCCATCAGCGGCGTCATTGGTTTTATCGGGCTGGTAGTGCCGCACCTGATGCGAATGTGGCTGGGGCCAGATCACCGGGGGCTTATCCCCGGTTCTTTGCTGGCAGGCGCGATTTTACTGCTGATTGCCGACACCCTCGCCCGCACCATCGCCGCGCCGGCCGAAATGCCGGTTGGACTGCTAACCAGCCTGCTCGGCGCGCCGTGGTTCCTGTGGCTTATTTTCCGCCAGGAGAGGGGGATGCGTGGATAACCAGTATATTGCACGTTCGCTATCGCTGAAGCTCGGTAAACGCCGGGTGATTGATAACGTCTCGCTGGCGCTACAGCCCGGTGAAGTCACGGCGCTGATTGGCCCTAACGGCGCAGGGAAATCGACCCTGCTGCGGCTGCTGACCGGGTTTTTAACCGCCGACAGCGGTGAACAACATATCGAAGGCAAAGCGCTTAGTACCTGGCCCGCCCCCGCCCTCTCCCGCCGCCGCGCGGTGATGCTGCAACGTACGCAGCTCAACGCCAACTGGCCGGTTGAAACGGTAATTGCCATGGGACGTGCGCCGTGGGGAACGCAGGTTGACCCGGCGCTGATTGCGCGAGTGATGGCCGAAACCGGCTGTACGCATCTGGCAGGCCGCCTCTATCCGGCGCTCTCCGGTGGCGAACAGCAGCGCGTACAGCTGGCGCGGAGCCTGGCGCAGTTGTGGGGTGAAGATGGTCCGCAGGGCTGGCTGTTTCTGGATGAACCCACTTCGGCGCTGGATCTTTACTATCAGCAGCATCTGCTGCGGCTGCTAAAAAAGCTGACTCGTCGCGGCAAGCTTCACGTCTGTATCGTGCTGCACGACCTCAACCTCGCCGCGCTGTGGGCCGACTCAATACTGCTACTCCATCAGGGAAAGCTGGTGGCGCAGGGCACACCGCAGGAGGTAATTCAGCAATCGGTGATCCACCGTTGGTACGGCGCGGATATCAGCCTGAGCCAACATCCGGATGCCGATGTACCCCAGGTTTATCTGGCGCCATAACGCGCGACACCACTGCGGATTTCCTGAGATAAAGCGGGTGACCGATGCCACCCGCTCACCTCGGTTACTTCACGGAAATGATAATTCGGCGGTAGGAGGTCAGCGACGGTTTACCGTCATCGGTCACCGCCAGAATCAGATGCTCAGTCCCCGCTCGTTTTGCCGTTACCTCAACCGTCGGATGCCCGTTTTCCCCCATCGTTAACACTGCGGGAGCGTTGAGATTATCTTCCCCACGACGTCCCTGTACATCAGCCACCGCCACCGGCTGAGAACTAGCAGAACCCGCTTCAGGATAAAGGAACCAGTTGTAGCCTAACGCGTTGCCATCCGGGTCTTTGGTACCGTCCGCGCTTACCGTCACCACATCACCTACCCTGGCTGTCAGGTAAACCACATCCTGTCCGCCCTGACCGTTGACCACCACCTGCGGATTATGGTTGGCAGATGCAAAGTCCTTCACGCTCCAGTCCATTCTGGCCGCAAAGTCGTGCTGGAAGGCTTCACGCCAGCGCCAGATAGTGGCCTGATTCGAGGTGTACTGCTTACCGTCAACGCCGGTTACCGTATCCGCCGCATTAGGGTTGCCAGGATAAAAATCACCGCCGCTGGTCCAGATAGGCCGCGTTTCATGCTGCGGCTGGCGCACGATATAGCGCCCGCCCCATCCGCCCCAGCCCGGGTTCATGTCGCCGTTAAGACCGTTGCGAATCAGGTTGAGGAAAGCCGGGGTATCGCCTTCCATAATAAAGAGGTAATGCAGATAGCCTTTCCCCATTGGCCCTTTCGCGCGGATATTTTCATCCAGCCAATGCTGAGACACCGTAGTGAAATCAGCGCCCGGCGCATTACGGTAATACATATCGCCGCTGATACCGGTCCAGGTCGCGCGAGCATAGTCTTCCCCGTTCTGGCTCGATGGATCGACAATATAGGTGATGTCTGGGTAATGTTCACGAACCCAGCTCCCGGCATCATCCTGATCGGAAATGGAGTACACCACCAGATTACGGGTCAGCGCTTGTACCTTTTGCGCTGGCTGCTGGCGAGAGAGATCCTGCAACGCTTGCGCCAGAGTATTCGCACCGCCCCAGAGGTTAATAAACAGCGGGTGCTGCGCGTCTGTACTGCGTTCAATGGCTTTGAGTAACAGGTCGGAACCCGCCGTATTTTTCCCCTCCCCCGTTGCCGCCATGCCATAGCTGGCAAGGCCTGGCGCGACGACCGATTTTAACTGCGCTGACGTCGGGAAACCGGCTGCATGTTTCAACAGGTTAGGTTGCACCTCTGCATAGTGCCCCACCACCAGGTCAATCATATCGGTATGCACTTTTTCACGCTGCCAGGTGGAAGTCGTTGCCACCAGCCCCTCGACGTTCATCTCATTGGAATAGAGTAAAAAACGAGTCAGCGACATCTGGTCATCGGGTTCGTTGCCGATATCCGACAACACGAAAACGCGCGGTTTTGCCTGATACGGCAGCACCTTACCGGCGATCTGCGGGATAGTGGTGTCGGCATGGGTCAGCAGCGGCGTGGCTAACGCCATCATGCCGCTCATTGCCAGTAATACACCTTTCGTTAGCTTGCTCATTCGTTGGTTAATCACGTAAACCTCAATGCGGTGTGTCGGATAGAAAGTACAAACAACATAGTAAACCAAGGAAACAAAGTAAACTGCGCAGGCCGGTTCTGTGATCAAACACACATTGGGATTTTATGATTAAAGGGAAATACGCCCTCGCCGGACGGCGAGGGCGACAGGTTACTTCTGGATTAAATAGCGGATGGTTGGCCCATCCTGCTGGATGTCGAGCACGGTGTAGCCATGATTGCGTGCATCCACCGGGATGTTATTAATCGACTGCGGACAGTCGCTCACCACTTCCAGTATTTCGCCTTTCTTTAACTGCGGCATCGCTTCAAGCGTCGCGACTGCCGGGTACGGACAAGGTTCGCCCACCATATCCAGACGATAGTCCGGGACGATCGTTTTCATACACTCTCCTTCGCAGGAATACTGGTGGAAGCCTGACGGCGGAAGAACCGTTTTTCCCAGCCAAGAATTAACAACAGCGCAATCAGCAACAGGCCATAGGTGACCAGCAGGCCGCCGAGCGGGCCAAACGTGGTCAGCAGGTTAACTTTGTCCCAGCTCGTGGCGAGCGACGGGGAAATGTCGTCCCAGTAGTAGGCCAGAATGGTCGAGCCAATCACGTTGCCGAGCCCTACCCACCAGTAGTGCACTTGCCCTTCAACGGCACGGTACATCCAGCCGGTTTCGCAGCCGCCAGCCAGCACAATGCCGAAGCCAAACAGCAGGCCGCCAATTACCGCATTCGGGCCAGCCCACATAATTTTTGGCGCCACGCCCAGCTGCACGTAGCTGAAGATACCGATGGCGCTTACCGCCATGCCGAAGATAATGGCCTTCGCCATTTGTGTGCGCCCGGTGATCCACAGGTCGCGGAATGCCGACGTAAAGCAGATTTGCGCCCGTTCAATCAGCAAGCCAAAGCCCACGCCGAACAGCATCGCCAGCCCCAGTTTCGGGCTGCCCGCCGCCGTCAGCAGCGCCCAGCCGACCATGCCGATAAACACCAGCATGCCCAAACGGAAGCGGCGGCGCGCCTGCTCAGGGCGCTGCGTCAACGGCGATGCCGCCGAGACTTTGACCATTTTGACCGGAATACGGAAGATAGGCAGCAGCGTGAAGCGTGCGCCAAACCATGAGCCGAGGGCCGTCGCCAGCGCGAAGAACCAGGCGTGCAGCGAGAACTGCGGAATGCCCGTAAAGAAAGCCGCGAGATTACAACCCATTGCCAGACGCGCGCCAAAGCCGGCAATCATGCCGCCGACAATCGCCTGCACAATACGGATGCGGCTTTTCGGCAAACGCAGCTTAACGTTATTGGCCCACAGCGCCGCGGCAAAGCAGCCGCCGAACATGCCGATAATCATCATGCCGTCGATACGCGTCAGCGGTGTGCCGTCGAGGCCAATCAGCTTGTAATAGCCCCAGGTCTCAGTATGTACGCCCGCCAGTTGCAGCAGTTGCCCACCCCAGCGCGTGAACTCGCCCGTCACCGCCCAGAAGGTGCCGGTGATGCCGAAGTAATAGGTGGAGAGAATACCGGCCGCGATTACCGCAGGAACCGGAGACCAGAATTTGATCAGGAAGGTGTGTTTAAATTGTTGCCATGTCATCGATGTTAGCCTCTGAACTCAGAAGGAGCCTTGTACGAAGAACCGCACAAGAGCCGGGGATTATAGCGGCTAACGCTTTCAGGAGAATGACAACCGTCGCAAAAGGTCGGCGAGATCAATTTGCCGACGAGGCCATTTCAGGACGAGGCCCCCTCTTCTGTTTTCCTGTCCTTCAGACTCCGTTATCATGCAGCCTACGTACTCATGAAAAAAGAGGCCGGATTTCATGAGATCCACGGCACCAGATGAGTCCGAACACATTACGCACTCAGTAAAATTCAAGAAAATGGACATCACAAACGGATGAGTACAATCGACAATTTCGACGCACACACGCCGATGATGCAGCAGTATCTGAAGCTGAAAGCGCAGCATCCCGAGATCCTGCTGTTCTACCGCATGGGTGACTTTTACGAGATGTTTTATGACGATGCGAAACGCGCATCGCAGCTGCTCGACATCTCGCTAACCAAACGCGGCGCTTCTGCCGGTGAACCGATTCCGATGGCGGGTATCCCGCACCACGCGGTAGAAAACTACCTCGCCAAACTGGTGAATCAGGGCGAATCCGTCGCCATTTGCGAACAGGTTGGCGACCCGGCCACCAGCAAAGGTCCGGTCGAGCGCAAAGTCGTGCGTATCGTCACGCCGGGTACCATCAGCGATGAAGCGCTGCTGCAGGAGCGCCAGGACAACCTCCTCGCCGCCGTCTGGCAGGACAGCAAAGGCTATGGCTACGCCACGCTGGATATCAGCTCCGGGCGTTTTCGCATCAGCGAACCGGCCGACCGTGAAACCATGGCCGCTGAACTGCAGCGCACGAACCCTGCCGAGCTGCTGTACGCCGAAGACTTTGCCGAGATGGCGCTGATTGAAGGTCGCCGCGGCCTGCGCCGTCGCCCGCTGTGGGAGTTCGAAATCGACACCGCGCGTCAGCAGCTGAATCTGCAATTTGGCACGCGTGACCTGGTTGGCTTTGGCGTTGAAGGCGCACCGCGGGGGCTTTGTGCTGCAGGCTGTCTGCTGCAATACGTGAAGGACACCCAGCGGACCTCGCTGCCGCACATCCGCTCCATCACCATGGATCGCCAGCAGGACAGCATCATTATGGATGCCGCCACGCGCCGTAACCTGGAGATAACCCAGAACCTGGCGGGCGGGCTGGAAAACACCCTTGCCTCCGTGCTCGACTGCACCGTCACGCCGATGGGCAGCCGTATGCTTAAGCGCTGGCTGCATATGCCGGTGCGCGATATCAAAACCCTGACCGAACGTCAGCAGACCATCGGCGCACTACAGGATGTCACCGCCGATCTGCAACCGGTGCTGCGCCAGGTCGGCGACCTGGAACGTATCCTTGCTCGTCTGGCGCTGCGTACCGCCCGCCCGCGCGACCTCGCCCGTATGCGTCACGCCTTCCAGCAATTGCCGGAACTGCGTGCGCAACTGGAAAGCGTCGACAGCGCGCCGGTGCAGATGCTGCGCGAGAAGATGGGCGAGTTCACCGAACTGCGCGAGCTGCTGGAACGGGCGATTATTGATGCTCCGCCGGTGCTGGTGCGCGATGGCGGCGTGATTGCCCCAGGTTACCATGAAGAGCTCGACGAGTGGCGCGCGCTGGCCGATGGCGCGACCGACTACCTCGACCGTCTGGAAATTCGCGAACGCGAGCGTACCGGGCTGGATACGCTGAAGGTGGGGTATAACGCCGTCCACGGTTATTACATTCAGATCAGCCGCGGTCAGAGCCATATGGCGCCAATCAACTACGTGCGCCGCCAGACGCTGAAAAACGCCGAACGCTATATCATCCCTGAGCTGAAAGAGTACGAAGACAAAGTTCTGACCTCGAAAGGTAAGGCACTGGCGCTGGAAAAACAGCTCTATGACGAACTGTTCGACCTGCTGCTGCCGCATCTGGGAGACCTTCAGCAGAGCGCCAGCGCGCTGGCGGAGCTGGACGTGCTGGTGAACCTCGCGGAGCGCGCCTACGCGCTTAACTACACCTGCCCAACGTTTATCGATAAACCTGGCATCCGGATTATCGAAGGCCGCCATCCGGTGGTGGAACAGGTACTGAACGAGCCGTTTATCGCCAACCCGCTGACCCTGTCGCCGCAGCGTCGAATGCTGATCATTACCGGTCCAAACATGGGCGGTAAAAGCACCTATATGCGGCAAACGGCGTTGATTGCACTGCTGGCCTATATCGGTAGCTATGTTCCGGCGCAGAGCGTGGAGATTGGCCCTATCGACCGTATCTTCACCCGCGTGGGCGCGGCGGATGACCTGGCCTCCGGCCGCTCAACCTTTATGGTGGAGATGACCGAAACCGCCAATATTCTGCATAACGCCACCGAAAACAGCCTGGTGCTGATGGACGAGATTGGCCGCGGTACGTCAACCTATGACGGTCTGTCGTTGGCCTGGGCCTGTGCGGAGAATCTGGCGAATAAGATCAAGGCGTTAACGCTGTTTGCGACCCACTACTTCGAGCTGACACAGTTGCCGGAGAAAATGGAAGGCGTGGCGAACGTCCATCTGGATGCGCTGGAGCACGGCGATACCATCGCCTTTATGCACAGCGTGCAGGACGGCGCGGCCAGCAAGAGCTATGGTCTGGCGGTAGCGCAGCTGGCGGGCGTGCCGAAAGAGGTTATCAAGCGTGCGCGTCAGAAGCTACGCGAGCTGGAAAGCATCTCACCAAACGCAGCAGCGACACAGGTCGATGGTACGCAGATGTCGCTATTGTCGGCTCCAGAAGAGGTCTCTCCGGCGGTAGAAGCGCTGGAAGGTCTGGATCCTGACTCGCTGAGCCCGCGTCAGGCACTGGAGTGGATTTATCGTCTGAAGGGAATGGTGTAATTATCCGCGCCGCTTCGCTTATGTTGAAGTGGCGCCTTTATCGCGGTTGAATTTATCGAAAAATAAAAATGTACGCATACGTCAAATGAAAAAAAGCCCTCACCAGTACGGCAAGGGCTTTTAGAATACTACAAACTTCAGGTTTAACATTAATTAACTTACTGAATTATTACTACAATTTATACTGCTTTCAAATGCACCCGTTTACTACAGATAATATTGGGCATTAAAACTTAAAAACCTCCCTCCATTTATCCTGTTGCACATACCGCCAGCCTTATCACGAAATTAAGCATGGCGCCTTAAACAAGTACATTCCCCATCGCGACATATACTCTTTGATGCGTTGCCTTATTACCGTTGCGTTTACCATGATACGATAATCGCAGAAAATCACTTTAAAACAAGACCTTACATCGTCGCGCATACTCTACCATTTTGCGTTCCAGCACAATCACTACGAGGCCTTAAAACATACTGCATCCCAAACTACAAACTTCGTGGCCTTATTTACAAAATGGTTAACCCCAGTACTTCTGAATAAACACTTACTTTTATTGTGCTGTTAATACTTAATCTACGCATTTATCGCACGGTGTCAACACTGTTTTTAAAACCATGGCTATATTTACATATCCTGGAATATTGAGCGTCTCAGAAATAAGAAAAAATCCAGAATATGAGCAGCGTTCCTCGTATAAAAAAACAACAGCAACGAGGCGAAACCCCATCGCTGTTGAGTGCATTAGCGCTTATCTTCCGCCAGCAGCGGTGGAATGCTTGGCACCATTGGCGCGTCATCAATATCTTTCTGCGTCATGCGGAACGCTTCCGGATAATGTTCGCGGCTAGTGCGGCGTAGCGGTTCGGTATCGCGCCAGGTGTACAGGCAATGCTGGCACTGGTATACGGTCCAGACATCTTTTACCGGCGATTTCGCCATCACTTCAATATGTTCATCGGCGCAACGTGGACAAATCATCTTTTCCTCCTTACTTACGATTAGCCAGCATAGCGGTCAGTTTTTCAGACCAGGCCTTGGTTTCAGGTAAATCCTGTACCGGCTGGCTGTAGTGACCACGGTTGTCCGGCGCAACCGGCGTGGTAGCGTCGATAATCAGTTTGTCGGTAATCCCCGCCGGGCTTGAGCCAGGGTCGAGCTCCAGCACCGACATATTCGGCAACTGCACCAGATCGCCCGCCGGGTTCACCTTCGACGACAGCGCCCACATCACCTGCGGCAGGTTGAACGGGTCGACGTCTTCATCGACCATAATCACCATCTTCACGTAGCCCAGACCATGCGGCGTGGTCATGGCACGCAGGCCAACCGCGCGGGCAAAGCCGCCGTAGCGTTTTTTGGTGGAGATGATCGCCAGCAGGCCGTGGGTATACATGGCGTTGACTGCCTGCACTTCCGGGAACTCGGCTTTTAGCTGCTGATACAGCGGTACGCAGGTGGCCGGGCCCATCAGGTAGTCAATTTCAGTCCATGGCATGCCGAGGTAGAGGGATTCAAAAATCGGCTTCGTGCGATAAGAGACCTTATCAATTCGCACTACCGTCATGTTGCGGCCGCCGGAATAGTGGCCGGTAAACTCACCGAACGGGCCTTCGATTTCGCGCTTACGCCCTTCGATAACCCCTTCAATGATCACCTCAGAGCCCCACGGCACATCAAAACCGGTCAGCGGCGCGGTGGCAATCGGGTACGGGCTTTCGCGCAGCGCACCGGCCATCTCATATTCGGACTGATCGTATTTCAGCGGTGTGGCGCCCATCAGGGTAATAATCGGATCGTTACCAAGGGTGATAGCAATCGGCAGGTCTTCACCGCGCTCTTCCGCTTTATGCAGGTGCAGCGCGATATCGTGCATGGGAACAGGCTGCAGGCCGAGCTTACGCTTGCCCTTCACTTCCATACGGTAGATGCCGACGTTCTGCTTGCCGAAGTTGTCCGGGTCCAGCGGGTCGCGAGAAACGACGCATGCTTTGTCGAGGTAGAAACCGCCGTCACCATCGTTCAGGCGGAACAGCGGCAGGATATCGAACAGGTTAATATCGTCACCATCAACGGTATTTTCCGCCCACGCCGGGTTAGCACGACGCTCCGGTGTAATCGGGAACTTGTCCCAGCGGCGAATAAACTCATCAATCTGTTTTTTCACCGGCGTATTCATCGGCAGGCCTAGCGAAATCGCATGGTTCTGCCAGGAGCCGATGGTGTTCATCACCACGCGGGCATCGGTAAAGCCGCGGATATTGTCAAACCATACGGCTGGCGCACCGTCGCCAATACGTCCTGTCGCATTGGCCGCGGCCGCCAGATCCGGTTCGGCGTTTACCTCTTCACTGATTTTGAGCAGCTGCCCCTGGTCTTCCAGCGCCTGCAAAAAACCGCGTAAGTCATCAAAAGCCATTATGCATTCTCCTGTGAAAGTTGTTTCGTCGCCGGTAACCCCTGCCAGCGGCGCGCTTTATCGTGTTTGAGGCCGAACTGATCGAGCACTCGCGTCACCACATGCTGAACAATGTCGTCTACCGTTTCCGGGTGGTTATAAAAAGCCGGCATCGGGGGCACCATCGCCACGCCCATGCGGGAAAGCGCCAGCATATTTTCCAGATGAATAGTGCTGAGCGGCATTTCGCGCGGCACCAGCACCAGCTTGCGCCCCTCTTTCATCACCACGTCGGCAGCGCGCCCGACCAGCCCTTCGGCATAGCCTGCCCGGATACCGGCCAGCGTTTTCATACTGCACGGGATAATAATCATGCCGTCGGTCTGAAAAGATCCGGAGGAGATGGTCGCCGCCTGATCCGCCGGGCTGTGGCTGAAATCGGCCATGGCCGCGACGTCGCGCGCGCTCCACGGCGTTTCCAGTTCGATGGTGGTCTTTGCCCATTTCGACATAACCAGATGCGTCTCCACCTCAGGCATCTCGCGCAGCGCCTGGAGAAGCGCAACGCCCAGCGGTGCCCCGGTCGCGCCCGTCATGCCAATAATCAGTCTCATCACTCACCCCAATTTCATTCGTATACGAACAATATATTTCAACTTACTCCTGTCGAATGAGGCTGACAAGACGGTTCGTCTTTGCTCGCATTTTTTGTTCAAATTGCCGGGAACGGCTATCATAGGCACCCGCACCCCGCAGGAGAGCCATCATGAAAATCAAAAACGAAGCGTTCCACCTACTTCGCCATCTTTTTCAGCAGCATACTTCGCGCTGGCAGCAGGAATTACCCGAACTGACCAAGCCACAGTATGCGGTGATGCGCTCGATTGCTGAAAGCCCAGGCATTGAACAGGTGGCGTTAACCAGCGTGGCGGTCAGCACCAAGGCCACGCTCGCCGAGATGCTCAGCCGGATGGAGCTCAAAGGGCTGGTGAGACGCGAGCACGACCCTGACGATAAACGTCGCCGGTTTGTTTTTCTAACCCAGGAAGGTGAAGCGCTGCTGGCAGCTAGCCAGCCGGTGGGAAATCGCGTCGATAACGAATTTTTGCAGCGTTTAACGCCCGAAGAACGCGAGCAGTTTACGCACCTGGTGCGTAAGATGATGGAATAGCGCGGAAAAAAGGCAAAGAAAAAGGCCAGCATTGCTGCTGACCTCTTTGAACAAAACTTTATTACTCGCGGAACAGCGCTTCGATATTCAGCCCCTGAGTCTGCAGAATTTCGCGCAGACGACGCAGACCTTCAACCTGAATCTGACGCACGCGCTCGCGGGTCAGGCCAATCTCGCGACCGACATCTTCCAGCGTAGCTGCTTCATACCCCAACAGACCAAAACGACGCGCCAGCACTTCTCGTTGTTTGGCGTTCAGCTCGAACAGCCATTTCACGATGCTTTGCTTCATGTCATCGTCCTGCGTGGTGTCTTCCGGGCCGTTTTCATTTTCATCGGCCAGGATGTCCAGCAGCGCTTTCTCAGAATCCCCGCCCAGCGGCGTATCAACTGAGGTGATGCGTTCATTGAGACGCAGCATACGGCTTACGTCATCAACCGGTTTATCCAGCTGTTCGGCAATCTCTTCCGCACTCGGTTCGTGATCCAGCTTGTGCGACAGTTCACGCGCGGTACGCAGATAAACGTTCAGCTCTTTAACAATATGGATTGGCAGACGAATAGTACGGGTTTGGTTCATGATAGCCCGTTCAATAGTCTGACGGATCCACCAGGTGGCGTAGGTTGAAAAACGGAACCCACGTTCTGGGTCGAACTTCTCTACGGCACGAATCAGCCCCAGATTGCCCTCTTCGATAAGATCCAGCAGCGCCAGACCACGATTGCCGTAACGGCGGGCAATTTTCACCACCAGACGGAGGTTGCTTTCAATCATCCGACGGCGTGAGGCTACATCGCCACGCAGAGCACGACGAGCAAAATAGACTTCTTCTTCAGCGGTCAATAACGGAGAATAGCCGATCTCGCCTAAGTAAAGCTGAGTCGCATCGAGTACACGTTGAGTGGCACCCTGCGATAAGAGCTCTTCTTCCGCGAGTTCGTTGTCACTGGGTTCCTCTTCACTCAAGGCTTTCTCATCGAAAACCTCTACTCCATTCTCATCAAATTCCGCGTCTTCATTTAAATCATGAACTTTCAGCGTATTCTGACTCATTAAGGTGACTCCTACCCGTGATCCCCAGGCAATGCACCTTAGCATGTTACTTTTCAGGCGGCTCCAGCATCGGCCAGCGTCGCCTGAAAGCGTTCATGTGAAGGACTTTGCCGAATTATCGCTGCGGTAAATACTGCAGCGGGTTGACGGATTTCCCCTTGTAACGAATTTCAAAATGCAAACGTGTTGAACTGGTTCCGGTGCTACCCATGGTAGCGATTTTCTGCCCCGCTTTTACGTCCTGTTGTTCCCGGACCAGCATCGTATCGTTATGAGCGTAGGCACTCAGGTAATCATCGTTGTGTTTGATGATAATAAGATTACCGTAACCGCGCAGTGCGTTACCGGCATAGACGACGCGCCCATCGGCGGTTGCGACGATTGCCTGTCCTTTACTGCCCGCAATATCGATGCCTTTGTTGCCACCGTCGGTGCCGCTAAAGTTTTCGATAATCTTGCCGTCAGTTGGCCAGCGCCATGATGAGATTGGCGAACTGGTTGAAGTACTGCTGGCAGTCGGTACGGTTGTGCTCGCAGTTGGTGCCGTTACAGGCGCTGTGACGGTGCTCGTCGCAGGCTTGTTATTAGGCAACATTTTGTTAGCACTTTGTTCACCTGAATCCTCAGAATACGTAATTGTCGTGGTCGACGCAACAGGTGCGGTTGATTTTTGTGCAGGTTTTGAGACTAATCCGGAACTTCCGCTGCTGGCCTGTGAGCTGGCTATCGCCACCGGGTTATTGCCGGTGATCGGCTGCCCGGAAGCGTTACCCACCTGCAGCACCTGACCAACGTTCAACGCGTAAGGCGCGGCCACGTTGTTGCGCTGGGCAAGGTCACGGAAATCATTGCCGGTGACCCAGGCAATGTAAAACAGCGTATCGCCGTGCTTCACCGTATAGGTGCTGCCGCCAGCATAGCTGCCTTTTGGAATATTACCGTATTTACGGTTGTAAACGATGTGGCCGTTCTCCATCTGTACCGGCTGCTCAGCAACGGGCTGAGCAATGCGCGGCTGGGTTTGAACGGGCTGCGTCTGAACCGGCTGTACCGGTTGAATCTGAGGAGTCGACTGCGCCGTGCTGCCCATTTTCGGCGGCGGCGTAATTAACATGCCGGAACTCGTGCTGCTGGAACCGTTACTGTTCACGGAGCTGACTGGCGCTGGGGCATTATTCGATGATGTACAACCGGCCAGCCAAAGTGAAGCCAGTGATAATGCCACAATACGATTAACGGTAAATTTAGGGCTTCCCGCGCTCATTTATCCCCCAGGAATAGGTTAACTGCCAGTGACTGAATACCGCGCAACGCACGTGCTGAACACTGGAAAACGTGTCCACCATACGCTGAATTGGGCCAAAAAACCTCAGAATAATCCGGGTCTCAGGCCAGTTCCCCTTTCACCAGGGGAACGAAACGGACGGCCTCTACGGTATCGATAATGAATTCGCCTCCCCGCCGATGAACGCGCTTCAGATATTGCTGATCATCGCCCACGGGCAAAACGAGAATACCGCCTTCGTCGAGCTGCGACATCAGCGCAACCGGAATCTCCAACGGCGCCGCCGTGACGATAATGGCATCAAACGGGGCGCGCGCCTGCCACCCCTGCCAGCCATCGCCGTGGCGGGTAGATACATTGTGTAAATCAAGCTGCTTCAGGCGACGACGCGCATGCCATTGCAGGCTTTTAATCCGCTCAACGGAACAGACGTGATGCACCAGATGGGCGAGAATTGCGGTTTGGTACCCCGAACCGGTGCCGATCTCCAGCACCCTTGAATTGGGGGTCAACTCCAACAGCTCCGTCATTCGCGCCACCATATACGGCTGCGAAATGGTCTGTCCCTGCCCTATCGGCAGCGCAACGTTATCCCACGCGCTGTGTTCAAACGCTTCATCAATAAATTTTTCGCGCGGCACCTGCGCCATCGCGTCCAGCACCCGCTCGTCATGAATGCCGAGCTGGCGCAGCTGATTAAGCAGGCTCTGGATGCGTCTACTGACTACCATTGCACGTCAACCCTCGCCTGCTCCAGCCAATCGGAAACCACCTCATGCGCGCTATGGGCAGTGAGGTCAACGTGCAGCGGCGTGACGGAGACGTATCCTGCATCAACGGCAGCGAAATCGGTGTCCGGGCCAGCATCGCATTTGTCGCCAGGTGGGCCAATCCAGTAAAGCGTATTGCCACGCGGATCCTGCTGCGGGATCACTTTATCTGCCGGATGGCGGCTGCCGCAGCGCGTGACGCGAATACCTTTGATTTGATCGAGCGGTAGATCCGGAACGTTAACGTTCAGAATGCGCCCGGTACGCAACGGCTCACGCGCTAAAGCGCGCAGCAGCGAGCAGGTGATGGCGGCGGCGGTGTCATAATGCTGATGGCCATTTAGCGAGACCGCCAGCGCGGGAAAGCCAAGGTGGCGGCCTTCCATCGCGGCCGCTACCGTGCCGGAATAGATAACGTCATCGCCCAGATTCGGCCCGGCGTTAATGCCAGAAACCACGATATCCGGGCGCGGACGCATCAGCGCATTCACGCCCAGATAGACACAGTCCGTTGGTGTGCCCATCTGGACGGCGATGTCGCCGTTTTCGAAAGTGAAGGTACGAAGCGAGGACTCAAGCGTCAGCGAATTCGACGCACCGCTGCGGTTACGATCGGGTGCAACTACCTGAACCTCGGCAAACTCCCGTAAGGCTCTGGCCAGCGTCTGAATACCTGGCGCATGGATCCCGTCATCGTTACTCAGCAATATTCGCATAATCACCTGTTGTATTGATAAGTTCCCTTACCACGCTGGTCGCAAAGCTTCCTGCCGGCAGCCAGAAACGCAGTTCGACGGTGACGTCATCCCACCAGTTCCAGCTAAGCTGCTGCGGATAAAGCAGCTGGGCGCGGCGTGCGGCTTCGACCTTTTCCCGCTGCAGCAGTGACTGCAGCGCGGTCTCTTCGGCCAGCGTATTTTGTTCAAATTCCAGCGCGGTCCGCTGGGTGCCCCAATCGCCGCTACCGGGCAGCGCGGCGGTAATCATCAGTTCACGCGCGTCCACGCGAGCCTGCAGCACCGCAAGCTCGTCGTCGGTGGCCACAAACCAGCTGCCACGCCCCGCTAATTGTAGCGCATCGCCGTCAACAACTTGATTAAAGTCCGGTTTTTTTAGGCGCTCACTCACAATCTGATTAAACAACGCGCTGCGGGCCGCCGACAACCAAAAACTGCGTTTATTACGATCGCGCACCGGCGCGCCGCTCTCGGCCCAGCGCAGCGCGCCAAGCAGGTTGCTGCCGCCAATGCCAAAGCGCTGAGCGCCAAAGTAGTTTGGCACGCCACGTTCAGCAATCGCCTGCAGCCTAGCTTCGACATCGTCGCGACCGCTCACTTCACGCAGAACCAGCGTGAACTGGTTACCTTTCAGCGCACCTAAACGTAATTTACGCTTATGGCGGGCATATTCCAGTACCTGGCACCCTTCCAGTTGGAACTGGCTTAGGTCCGGCATTGCATTGCCCGGTACGCGAGCGCACAGCCACTGTTCGGTGACCGCATGCTTATCTTTTTGCCCGGCAAAGCTTACTTCACGGGCATGTATTTTAAGGAATTTTGCCAGCGCGTCGGCAACAAACCGGGTGTTGCAGCCATTTTTCAGAATGCGCACCAGTATATGTTCGCCTTCGCCGTCCGGCTCAAAGCCTAAATCTTCGACCACCAGAAAATCTTCCGGGTTGGCCTTCAGCAGCCCGGTTCCCTGCGGTTTGCCGTGCAGGTAGGTGAGTGCGTCAAACGGAATCATGGTTTCGCCTTATGCAGCAGCGCGACCGCTTCACAGGCAATGCCTTCACCGCGCCCGGTAAAGCCGAGCTTTTCGGTGGTGGTCGCTTTTACGTTAACGTCGTCCATATGACAGCCGAGGTCTTCGGCAATAAACACGCGCATTTGTGGGATATGCGGCAGCATCTTTGGTGCCTGGGCAATAATAGTGACGTCAACGTTACCCAGCGTGTAGCCCTTGGCCTGCACGCGTTTCCACGCTTCGCGCAGCAAAGCGCGGCTGTCAGCCCCTTTAAAGGCCGGGTCGGTATCGGGGAACAGTTTGCCGATGTCGCCCAGCGCCGCCGCGCCCAGCAGGGCATCGGTCAGCGCGTGCAGCGCGACGTCGCCGTCGGAGTGCGCCAGCAGCCCTTTTTCATAAGGGATACGTACGCCGCCGATGATAATTGGGCCTTCGCCGCCAAACGCGTGTACGTCAAAACCGTGTCCAATGCGCATTATGTCTTCTCCAGGTCAACCCAAGCGGGTGAGGTAAAATTCGGCAAGCGCCAGATCTTCCGGGCGAGTAACCTTAATATTATCAGCACGTCCGGCAATCAACTCGGGATGAAAGCCGCAATATTCTAATGCCGATGCTTCGTCGGTAATCGACGCCCCTTCGTTCAGCGCGCGGGTTAAACACGCCAGCAGCAGCTCACGAGGGAAAAATTGCGGGGTCAGGGCGTGCCACAAATCGTTACGATCGACCGTGTGCGCAATCTCTGCTTTACCGGGTTCGGCACGCTTCATGGTATCGCGTACCGGCGCCGCCAGAATGCCGCCAACGCGGCTGGTGTCGCTTAAGCGGAGTAGTCGCGCAAGGTCATCCTGATGCAGGCACGGGCGCGCCGCATCGTGCACCAACACCCATTCGGCGTCATCAATCGCACGCAGACCGGCCAGCACGGAATCGGCGCGTTCGCTGCCGCCTTCAACGACGGTAATCTGCGGGTGTTGCGCAAGCGGAAGCTGCTGGAAGCGTTCGTCTCCGGCGGAGACGGCGATGATCACCCGCTGGACGCGGGCATTAGCCAGCAGCGCATCCACCGAATGTTCGAGAATCGTTTTGTTACCGATTGAGAGATATTGTTTTGGGCAGTCCGTTTGCATGCGGCGGCCAAATCCGGCTGCCGGCACCACGGCGCATACGCCCGGAAAAGTTACGGCCATGTCGTCATCCTGGGACTGTTTATCGATTAGTTTGCGTTTGCCCCGCACCCTGGCTGCGCTTAGACGCATCCGGAACCAGACGATAGAAAGTTTCGCCCGGACGGGTCATGCTGAGTTCGTTACGTGCGCGTTCCTCGATCGCCTCCTGGCCACCGTTGAGGTCATCAATTTCAGCAAAGAGCTGATCGTTGCGCGCTTTTAATTTCGCGTTGGTTGACTGTTGTACGGTCACATCATCACGGACCTTGCTGAAGTCATGAAGACCATTTTTTCCAAACCACAACGAATATTGTAGCCAGACCAGCAAAGCCAGTAATAGCAGCGTTAATTTACCCATCCTGCCCCCTGAAAAACGGCACTATCATCCCATAACTTGCCGTCATACTCCACTCCAGCCACAGGCGATACCGCATATCGCTGGAAATGTACCATATTTCAAGCGCAGAAAGGCACGTCTGGTCATCGCTCACCTCACGGGTAAGCGCTAATGCAGACGCATTAACTCATAAGCCACATGAATAACAAACCACACAGAATAGCGACCGTTACCAGGGTTGCAACAATGGTGTAGCCGAGTTTGCCTTTCACTAATGAGTGAAACGCAACGCCGATTACGACCGCGACAGGCATCAGGGCGAGGAAGAAAGGCCAGGTGTACAAAAAGAAGAACAGCGTATTATTGCCGTAATGCAGATAGGGAATACCCAGCGCCATCAACCACGCGACAAAGCCGACAAAAGCCCCTGACAAAGACCATGTGGTCTCATCATAGGTAGGGGCGAGTGACTCGGATTCGGCCACGTTGATGTTCTGAGTATTGCGCATAAATAATCCTGTTAGGCCGGAGCCAAAAAACTCCGGCACGTTTTCAGGATCTGATAATATCGCTCTGCTTGAGTAGATCTAATAATTGCGCAACCAAATTTGTTACTAATTGTTCACCATCAAGGCGGATTGCAGGCCGCTCGGGAGATTCATATGATGAATCAATTCCGGTAAAATTCCGCAGTTCACCGGCACGCGCTTTTTTGTAGAGCCCTTTCGGATCGCGCGCTTCACAGGTCGCCAGTGACGTATCGACAAACACTTCAAAGAAGCGGTCATCGCCGACGCGCTCACGGACCATTTGACGCTCCGCCCGGTGCGGTGAAATAAACGCGGTCAATACAACCAGCCCGGCATCCACCATCAGCTTTGCCACTTCACCCACGCGACGAATGTTTTCCTTACGGTCCGCGTCGGTAAAACCTAAATCGTTACACAAACCGTGGCGCACGTTATCGCCATCAAGCAGATAGGTGCTGACGCCGATTTGATGCAGCGCCTCTTCCAGCGCTCCAGCCACGGTAGATTTCCCCGAGCCCGAAAGCCCGGTGAACCACAGCACAACCCCACGGTGACCGTGGAGCTGTTCGCGCTGCTGTGCAGTGACAGGATGGGCGTGCCAGACGACGTTTTCGTCATGCTGAGCCATTACTTGCCTCCCAGCAGATCGCGCGCACCCCAGTGTGGGAAGTGTTTACGCACCAGCGCATTCAGCTCCAGCTCGAAGGCGCTGAATTCAGAGGTGGTCACGGTATCCTGGGTATTTGGCTCGTGCACCATACCGGCGCCAACGGTGACGTTGGTTAAGCGGTCGATAAAGATAAGGCCGCCGGTCACCGGGTTCTCCTGATATTTGTCGAGCACCAGCGGTTCGTCAAAGGTCAGGTCTACAAGACCAATGCCGTTCAGCGGCAGCGCATCCACTTCACGCTGGGTCAGGTTGTTGATATCTACCTGGTACTGAATGCCGTCCACGCGGGCGCGGGTTTTCTTGCCAGCGACTTTGATGTCGTAGCTCTGCCCCGCCGCCAGCGGCTGTTCAGCCATCCATACCACGTCAACGGCGGCACGCTGTACCGACGGCAGCGCATCCTGCGCGTCCAGCAGCAGATCGCCACGGCTGATGTCGATTTCATCTTTCAGCACCAGCGTCACCGCTTCACCGGCGTAGGCTTCCGGCAGGTCGCCATCAAAGGTAACGATACGGGCAACCGTGGATTCCACGCCTGATGGCAGCACTTTAATGCGCTGGCCGACCTTCACGCTGCCCGAGGCAACGGTGCCGGAGAAGCCACGGAAGTCGAGGTTAGGACGGTTAACGTACTGCACCGGGAAGCGCATTGGCTGGGTGTCCACCGTACGGCGGATCTCCACGGTTTCCAGTACTTCCAGCAGCGTCGGGCCGCTGTACCATGCAATCTTGTCGCTGCTGCTGGCCACGTTATCGCCTTCCAGCGCGGAGAGCGGTACGAAGCGAATATCGAGGTTGCCCGGCAGCTGTTCGGCGAAGGTCAGGTACTCTTCGCGAATGCGGTTAAAGGTCTCTTCGCTGTAGTCGACGAGATCCATTTTGTTGATAGCCACTACCAGGTGTTTGATCCCCAGCAGCGTCGAAATAAAGCTGTGACGGCGGGTTTGATCGAGCACGCCTTTACGGGCATCGATCAACAGGATCGCCAGATCACAGGTGGACGCACCGGTCGCCATGTTGCGAGTGTACTGCTCGTGCCCCGGGGTGTCGGCAATAATAAATTTGCGCTTCTCGGTGGAGAAGTAACGGTATGCCACGTCGATGGTAATACCCTGCTCGCGCTCGGCCTGCAGGCCATCCACCAGCAGCGCCAGATCGAGTTTTTCGCCCTGGGTACCGTGACGTTTGCTGTCGTTATGCAGCGAGGAGAGCTGGTCTTCATAAATCTGACGAGTGTCGTGCAGCAGGCGGCCAATCAGCGTACTTTTGCCGTCATCCACGCTGCCGCAGGTCAGGAAGCGCAGCAGGCTTTTGTGCTGCTGGGCGTGCAGATACGCTTCCACGCCGCCTTCATCAGCGATTTGTTGTGCAATAGTGGTGTTCATGGCGGCTCCTTAGAAATAACCCTGACGTTTTTTAAGCTCCATGGAGCCAGCCTGGTCGCGGTCAATCACGCGGCCCTGACGTTCACTGGTGGTTGAGACCAGCATCTCTTCGATAATTTCCGGCAACGTCTGCGCGTCGGACTCTACCGCGCCGGTCAGCGGCCAGCATCCCAGGGTACGGAAGCGCACCATCCGTTTTTTAATCACTTCACCCGGCTGCAGGTCGATACGGTCGTCATCGATCATCATCAGCATGCCATCGCGTTCCAGCACCGGACGCTCAGCGGCCAGATAGAGCGGAACAATATCGATGTTTTCCAGGTAGATGTACTGCCAGATATCCAGCTCGGTCCAGTTGGAGAGCGGGAAGACGCGGATGCTTTCGCCTTTGTTAATCTGGCCGTTGTAGTTGTGCCATAACTCCGGACGCTGGTTTTTCGGGTCCCAGCGGTGGAAACGGTCGCGGAAGGAGTAGATACGCTCTTTGGCGCGAGACTTCTCTTCGTCACGGCGCGCGCCACCGAACGCGGCATCAAAGCCGTATTTGTTCAGCGCCTGCTTCAGCCCTTCGGTTTTCATAATGTCGGTGTGCTTGGCGCTGCCGTGCACGAACGGGTTAATCCCCATCGCCACCCCTTCCGGGTTTTTATGCACCAGCAGCTCGCAGCCGTAGGCCTTCGCGGTACGGTCACGGAATTCGTACATTTCGCGGAATTTCCAGCCGGTATCAACGTGCAGCAGCGGGAACGGCAGCGTACCAGGATAAAACGCTTTGCGCGCCAGGTGCAGCATTACGCTGGAATCTTTACCGATGGAGTACATCATCACCGGATTAGCGAATTCGGCGGCCACCTCACGGATGATATGGATGCTTTCCGCCTCCAGTTGCCGCAGGTGAGTAAGTCGTTTTTGGTCCATAACCGTTCCTTAAGCCTGATTCATTGCACGTCTGTTGTGTTGATGCCGGATTGTGTCGTGTCGTCGGGCGCTTTTTTTTGTTGTTGCGGGTGTCGTGCTACAACTCGCTAACAATCAGCAATAGAGGGACTATAGGGGGTGGTTTAGACCAAATGAAATTACGAAAAGGAATGAGTTGTTACTCAAAGGAATAACGAGCTGAAAAAGCAAATATCAAAAAGTGCTTAACGCCCGCTATTTCCGGCATTTAGGAGGTTTTGAAATTGTGTAATCCCCTTCACGGTTTCATACTACTTACGACTATTTTTTTGCATCGTTGTAAGGACTTCCTATGTTCTCCGCACTGCGCCACTGTCTGACAGCCATGGCGCTCGGCGTCTGCACTCTTCTTCCAGCACAGGCGGCCACCACGCCTCTGGGAACCATCGCTAATACGCAAGCTCGCTATATCGCCACCTATTTCCCTGGCCGCATTACCGGTACGCCAGCCGAAATGCTCTCCGCTGACTACATTCGCCAGCAGTTTGCGCAAATGGGCTATCAGAGCGATATCCGCACCTTTAACAGCCGCTATATCTACACCACCAAAGATAACCGTAAGAACTGGCATAACGTGGTTGGCAGTACGGTGATCGCCGCTCATGAAGGGAAATCACCGCAGCAGATTATTGTGATGGCGCATCTGGATACCTACGCGCCGCATAACGACAGCGACGTGGAGAAAAACCTTGGCGGCCTGACGCTTCAGGGGATCGACGATAATGCGCTGGGCCTGGGCGTTATGCTGGAACTGGCTGAGCGTTTTAAAAGCATTCCGACGCAGTACGGCATTCGCTTTATCGCCACCAGCGGCGAAGAAGAAGGCAAGCTCGGCGCAGAGAACCTTCTCAAACGCATGAGCAGCGCGGAGAAGAAAAACACCCTGCTGGTTATCAACCTCGATAACCTGGTGGTCGGCGATAAAATCTATTTTAACAGCGGCGTGAAAACACCCGCCTCGGTGCGCAAACTGACCCGCGACCGCGCGCTGACCCTTGCGCATAGCCGCGGTATTGCGGCGGCAACCAATCCCGGCCTGAATGCGCAATACCCACAGGGAACCGGCTGCTGCAACGACGCGGAAATTTTCGATAAAGCCGGGATTCCGGTGCTCTCCGTTGAAGCGACGAACTGGTCACTCGGTAAAAAAGATGGCTACCAGCAACGAGCAAAAAGCGCGAGCTTCCCTGACGGCACCAGCTGGCACAATGCCCATATCGACAATCAGCAGTATCTCGATAAAGCGCTGCCGGGGCGTATTGAGCGCCGCAGCCGTGAAGTGGTACGGGTGATGATGCCGCTGATGCGTGAGCTGGCAAAGGCGAAAACGCGCAGTTGATACCATCAAGGTCAGGCGCCCTGCCTGACCTTTTTTCTCATTACACCGTCGGGATCGTGCCACCATCAATGACGTATTCGCTGCCGGTAATCGAACCGGCCCGCTCAGAGGCCAGGAAGGCAATCAGGTTCGCCACCTCATCTGGCGTTGATGGACGGCCGAGCGCAATACCGCCCAGTGAATCCATAATGATCTTTTTACTGCCTTCGTAGTCAATCCCCTTCTCAACGGCAAGCCGTTCGGCAAAACGAACCGCGGCCTCGGTTTCAATCCATCCCGGCGACACCGTTAAAACGCGCACGCCTTTTGGCGACACCTCTTTGGACAGGCTTTTACTGTAGGTGGATAACGCCGCTTTCGCCGCCGCGTAGGCCGTGGTGGACTCCGGCAACGGCAGCGTGCGTTGAATAGACGAGACGTGAACCACTACCCCCTTCCCATTAGCGACCATTGCAGGCAGCAGCAGGCGATCCAGACGGACGGCAGGATAGAGGTTCAACGCCAGCTCCTGCTGCCAGATATCATCGCTGAGCACGGCGTAACCTCCAGCTGGCGATGACGACCCGCCCAGCATATGGACGACAATATCAACGCCGCCAAGCTGCGTCTGTACCGCATCGGCCAGCGTCGCGCAGCCTTCTGCAGTAGTGAGGTCCGCGGCGACAAACAGCGCCTCGCTGCGGGACTCCGGCTGATGTCTGGCACTGATCATCACCCGCGGCCCTGTGCTAAAAACAGCGCAGCCGTCGCCGCCCCCGCGCCTTTGGTCCCTGACGTGACCAGCACTCGTTTCCCCTCAAGCCCCAGGAAGCTCAGCATAGCCAATCTCCAGTTCAACAATACGGTTCATCATGAGACGGAAATCGTAGTCCAGCACCACCGGGCGCCCAGGAAAGTTACCGCTGACGTTAGCGCGAATCGTGACGATATCGCCACGTGAAAACATGTCGAACGGCTCGGAGACAAAATCATATTGTTCCCTTGAGGCAACACGCCATGCGCGGATAGCCGTGCGGCCGGTGTAAGTATTCCCCTCGTCTTTGACCACCGCATATTCGGCAAAGGCGCTCATTGCCGTATCGAGGCTCTCTTCATTAAAGAAATGCTGTATTGCCATTGGCATGTTCATGCTGCCGCTCCTCTTAAATAAACGTTACGGGTTTACTTTAAGGAGCCGCTATAATTTAAACAATCAGGACAAACATTGATGAAGTAATGAAGGAAACGGGATAATGTCGCGCGTTACGCTCACCGATTTAGAAGCCGTTATGGCCATTGCGCGTCGGGGTACTTTCCGCGCGGCGGCGGTCGATTTAGGAGTCTCCACCACGGCGTTAAGCCACACCATTGCCAAATTTGAGTCCGGGCTTGGCGTCCGACTGTTTAACCGCACCACCCGTAGCGTCAGCCTTACCGATGCAGGCCGCCTGTTTATTGATAACGTCGGCCCGTCGCTCCAGGGGGTTTATGACGCTCTGGAGGTCGTCCGCGCCCGTCGCGAAACGCCGTCGGGCCTGCTGCGGATTAACACGCCGCCCTTTGCGGCACGCACGATCCTCTCTTCGCTGGTGCTGAAATTTCTGCAGCGCTATCCCGAAATGCAGGTGGATATTGTCACCGATGGCCGACTGATTGATATCGTGGCGGAGGGCTTTGATATGGGCGTCCGCGTGGCGAAGCTTATCCCCAATGACATGATTGCCATTTCATTAGGCCAGCCGCAGCGCCACGCAATTGTTGCCTCGCCGCAGTATTTGGCGCAGCACGGCAGCCCAGAAACGCCCCTCGACCTTCTTCAACACGCCTGCATCCGGGTCAGGTTGCCAGACGGCACGATTTATCGCTGGCATCTGGAGAACGCCGGAGAGGTGGTTCAGGTGGATGTTCGCGGGCAGCTCACGCTTGATGAAGCCTCTTTAGCGAGGATTGCCGTGCTGGAAGGTTCAGGTATTGGCTGTTTTCTGGAGCAGGATGTGGTGGAAGATATTGCAGCAGGCCGCTTGATTCGCCTGCTCAGCGACTGGACGCCGCCTTTCCCCGGATTGTGTATCTACTACCCCGGACGTCGCAACCCTTCCGCGGGGCTTGCCGCGTTTCTGGCGATGGCGAGGGAGTCAGCTAGCCAGCAGGGTTGATATCACGCAGCGGAAAAGCCGCTGCGCAATAATGTGATTACCCTTCGTGCAGCCCGCACTCGCGCTTAAGCCCGAAGAAGCGCGTCTCTTCTTCCGCCATGCCCGGTTCCCATTTGCGAGTGGTGTGGGTATCGCCCACTGACAGATAGCCTTGATCCCACAGCGGATGGTACTTCAGGCCGTGCTTTTGCAGGTACTGGTAAACCGTACGGTTGTCCCAGTCGATGATCGGCAGCACTTTAAAGACGCCGCGCTGAATGGCCAGCACCGGCAACGTAGCGCGGCTGCCTGACTGCTCGCGGCGCAGGCCAGCAAACCAGGTTTGTGCGTTAAGGTCGCTAAGCGCCCGGTTCATCGGCTCAACCTTGTTGATGTCATTGTATTTCTCAATGCCCTCAACGCCCTGCTCCCACAGCTTGCCGTAGCGCGCTTCCTGCCAGGCCGCGCTCTCTTTCGCGCGATAGACCTGCAGGTTGAGTTTGAGTTTGTCCGTTAACTCGTCGATAAACTGATAGGTTTCCGGGAACAGATAGCCGGTATCGGTGAGGATCACCGGGATATCCGGGCGAATCTGATTCACCAGATGCAGGCTTACCGCCGCCTGGATACCAAAGCTTGAGGAGAGCACGTATTCGCCGGGCAGGTTTTCCAGCGCCCAGGCTACGCGCTCCTCGGCGCTCAGTTTTTCCAGCTGGGCGTTGGTTTCGGCCAGTGCTAATACGCGATCGACTTTCGGCAGTTCGTTCAGCGCGCTTAAAGACAGTACGGACATAGCAACCTCGTTTGTGTGTTTTCCCCTCACCCCGGCCCTCTCCCCAAAGGGACGAGGGAGAAAACTGAACAGTCCCCTCTCCCCTATGGGGAGAGGGTTAGGGTGAGGGGGAAACGGAGTTATTCCCAGAAATCACGCGCTGGATCGAGCACCGGGCGAATGATGCCCGCACGCACCGTAAAGTCGCCGAAGCCTTCACCCGCTTCGCGCTCTTTCGCCCAGCGCCCAACCAGTTCGTCTACGGAAGCGAGAATTTCCGTTTCCGTAATGTTTTCACGATACATACGCGGTATGCGCGTCCCCATGCGGTTGCCGCCCAAATGCACGTTGTAGCGGCCCGGCGCTTTACCTACCAGCCCCAACTCGGCGAGCATCGCACGGCCACAGCCGTTCGGGCAGCCGGTCACGCGCATCACAATGTGCTCTTCAGGAATACCGTGTTTTTCCAGAATATCTTCCACTTTGTCAGTGAACGACGGCAGGAAACGCTCGGCTTCCGCCATCGCCAGCGGACAGGTCGGGAACGACACGCAAGCCATGGAGTTTTCACGCTGCGGCTTTACCGCATTCATCAGCCCATGGTCACGCGCCAGCTTCTCGATCTTCGCCTTCTGGCTTTCCGGTACGCCAGCGATGATCAGGTTCTGGTTCGCAGTGATGCGGAAATCGCCTTTGTGGATCTTCGCGATCTCCAGCAGTCCGGTTTTCAGCGGACGGCCCGGGTAATCGAGAATACGACCGTTTTCGATAAACAGCGTCAGGTGCCAGTTATCGTCGATCCCTTTCACCCAACCAATGCGATCGCCGCGACCGGTGAACTCGTAAGGGCGGATTGGCTCAAATTTGATCCCCGCACGACGCTCAACCTCTTCCTTGAAGGTATCGACGCCGACGCGCTCAAGGGTGTATTTGGTTTTGGCATTTTTACGGTCGGTACGGTTACCCCAGTCGCGCTGAGTCGTCACCACCGCTTCCGCTACCGCCAGCGTATGCTCAAGCGGCAGATAGCCGAACTCGCTTGCCGTACGGGCGTAGGTTTTCTTGTTGCCGTGCTCAATGGACAAACCACCGCCGACCAGCAGGTTGAAGCCCACCAGCTTGCCATTTTCGGCAATCGCCACGAAGTTCATGTCGTTAGCGTGCAGATCGATATCGTTCTGCGGCGGGATCACCACGGTGGTTTTAAATTTACGCGGCAGATAAGTTGAACCGAGGATCGGCTCTTCGTCCGTCGTCGCCACTTTCTCCTGATCGAGCCAGATCTCAGCATAGGCGCGGGTGCGCGGCAGCAGATGCTCAGAAATTTTCTTCGCCCACTCGTAGGCCTCGGCGTGCAACTCGGACTCATACGGGTTGGAGGTGCACAGCACGTTACGGTTCATGTCGTTGGCGGTGGCCAGCGCATCAAGCCCGACGGAGTGCAGCATCTGGTGAACCGGCTTCACGTTCTTCTTCAGAATGCCGTGGAACTGGAAGGTCTGACGGTTGGTCAGACGGATGCTACCGTAAATGGTGTTGTCAGCGGCGAATTTATCGATGGCCTTCCACTGCGTGGTGGTGATCACCCCGCCCGGCAGACGGCAGCGCAGCAGCATCGCATGGCGCGGCTCCAGCTTCTGCTCGGCGCGCTCGGCGCGAATGTCACGGTCATCCTGCTGATACATACCGTGGAAACGGATCAGCAGGAAGTTATCGCCGTGGAAGCCGCCGGTCAGACCGTCGTTCAGGTCTTCCGCGATGGTGCCGCGCAGGAAATTACTTTCACGCTTCATGCGCTCGGCGTCAGTCAGTTTGCCTTCGACCACTAAAGGCCCTGGGTATTTTTCGCTCATTAGTAGACATCTCGCTGATAACGGCGCTCAACGCGCAGCTCACTTAAAAATTCATCCGCCGATTCGATATCCATTGCACCGAATTCAGCAATCACTTCCAGCAATGCCTGCTCAACGTCTTTCGCCATGCGATTAGCGTCGCCGCAGACATAAATGTGGGCACCGTCATTGATCCAGCGCCACAGTTCCGCGCCCTGTTCGCGCAGTTTGTCTTGTACGTAGATTTTTTCTTTTTGGTCACGTGACCAGGCCATATCGATACGGCTCAGCACGCCTTCTTTTACGTAACGCTGCCACTCCACCTGATAGAGGAAATCCTCGGTGAAGTGCGGGTTACCAAAGAACAGCCAGTTTTTGCCTTCAGCGCCATCGGCCGCGCGCTGCTGCATAAAGGCGCGGAACGGTGCAATACCGGTACCCGGGCCAATCATAATAACCGGCGTCTGCGGGTTAGCCGGCAGGCGGAAGTTATCGTTATGTTCGATGAATACGCGGACTTCGCCCTCTTCTTCCACGCGGTCGGCGAGGAAGCTGGAGGCGCCACCGGCGCGTGCCCGGCCTTCAATCTCGTAGCGCACAACGCCAAGGGTCACGTGCACTTCGCTCTCGACTTCCGCCTGCGACGAGGCAATAGAGTAGAGGCGCGGCGTCAACGGACGCAGCAGGCCAATCAGCGCATCGGCATCCAGCTGAGCAGGAGAGAAACGCACCATGTCGACAATCGGCGTAGTCGCGGCATACTGCTGCAGCTGCGCTTTATCGCCCACCAGCGGCAGCAGAGATTCACTGCGGGTCAGCGTGGCGTAGTTTTCCACGATATTGGCGGTGTTGACCGTCAGCTCGAAGTGCCACTGCAGTGCATCGGCGAGCGGCAGCGTTTTGCCCTCAACCGTGACCGACTCGTCACCCTTGAGCCACAGCAGTTCAACCAGCTCTTTGACCAGCTCTGGGTCGTTCTGATACCAGACGCCCAGCGCATCACCAGGCTGGTAGCGCAGGCCGGAGTCGCCGAGATCGATTTCGATATGGCGAACATCTTTTTCTGAATCACGGCCGGTGATTTTCTGGTTCACCGACAGCGACGCCGTGAGCGGGGCTTCTTTGGTGTACGGGCTAGAGTGGATGTCGTTAACCGCTCCGCTCGCCGCCGCCTGAACGGAAGGTGCCGCTGGTGCACGCGCTTTCAGCACCTCAACCAGACGCGCACGCCATTCGGCGGCCGCCGCCTGATATTCCACGTCGGCATCCACGCGGTCGAGCAGGCGTTCACCGCCGAGCTCAGCCAGCTTGCTGTCGAAATCTTTACCGGCCTGGCAGAAGAATTCATAAGACGTGTCGCCCAGCCCCAGCACCGCAAAGGCGGTATCAGTGAGCTTCGGCGCTTTCTTCGAGAACAGGAACTTATGCAGCGCCACGGCTTCTTCCGGCGCTTCCCCTTCACCCTGTGTAGACGCTACAACAACCAACAGCTTTTCTGACGCGATTTGTTTGAATTTATAATCCCCGGCATTCACCAGGTTCACGTTCAGTTTGGCAGCCAGCAGGTCGTCACGCAGCGCTTCCGCCACGCGGCGGGCGTTGCCCGTTTGCGACGCAGAGATAAGCGTAATGCTCGGGACTTCAGCGGCGACCGGTGCGGCAGCGACTGCGCCCGCACCAGGCTGCTGATTAAGCACGCCCCAAAAATAGCCGGAAACCCAGGCAAGCTGGGTTGGTGATAAATCGGTTGTGGCCGCCTGAAGGCGTGCCATCTGCTCCGGGTTTAGCGGGAGCAACGCTGAAGGGGGGGACTGTGTTGTCATGCGTCGTTATGTTCCAGTAGCAAAGCTGTTTCTAATCAGGAAAAACAGAACTGAATGTAAGGTTAACGACGTCGATAATAACAATTAAAGAAGTGATAGAAATATCAAATAACCAAATGGACTAACCTGTTTTCCTGGTAGTTATTAGCGATAAAACAGGTTGAATAACACATTGATATAATTAGAAAATAATCATCATCAAGATTAATACTTGTACTCGTTGTCTATTTGGCCGTTTTAGTTAATGCAGAAAAATGTGCATTCGGGTACTATGCGGCGTTTTTTTCCGCAAGACTGAGAGTTCATGATGTCCACCACACTGTTTAAAGATTTCACCTTCGAAGCCGCCCACCATCTGCCGCACGTGCCGGAAGGACACAAATGCGGTCGCCTGCACGGCCACTCGTTTATGGTGCGTCTTGAGATCACCGGTGAAGTCGATCCTCATACCGGTTGGATCATGGATTTTGCCGAACTGAAAGCGGCATTCAAGCCAACCTACGATCGTCTGGATCACTACTACCTGAACGATATTCCGGGCCTCGAAAACCCAACCAGCGAAGTGTTGTCCCGCTGGATCTGGGAACAGGTAAAACCGGTCGTTCCGCTGCTTAGCGCAGTAATGGTTAAAGAAACCTGCACGGCCGGCTGCGTTTATCGCGGCGAGTAAGTCAGCCTGCAAGCGGGGAGTCGGTTCACGTCTCCCCCGTTTTCCCTTCTGCAGCGTCCTATCACATTCATTTCCCTAATCTTTCAGAATGCGGCCTCCGCCCAGGAAAAATGACGAAGTTCTGTCACACTCATTGGGTTGGTTAATACATTGTGAGGAATAAGGGATGAAGAAAACGCTTCTCGCCGCAGCGATGCCGGCACTGTTATTGTTCTCAGGACTGAGTCAGGCGCAAACCCCACCCGAAGGCTATCAGCTTCAGCAGGTACTGATGATGAGCCGTCACAACCTGCGTGCGCCGCTGGCGACCAACGGCAGCGTGCTGGAGCAGTCAACGCCGAACGCCTGGCCTGAATGGGATGTCCCCGGCGGCCAGTTGACCACCAAAGGCGGTGTACTCGAAGTCTATATGGGCCACTATATGCGTGAGTGGCTGGCGCAGCAGGGTATGGTCACCAGCGGCGAATGCCCGGCGCCCGACACGGTATACGCCTACGCCAACAGCCTGCAGCGTACCGTCGCTACCGCACAGTTCTTTATTAACGGTGCCTTCCCTGGCTGTGACGTCGTGGTTCATCACCAGGAAAAAATGGGCACGATGGACCCCACGTTCAACCCGGTGATCACCGACGACTCTGCCCAATTCCGCGAGCAAGCGGTACAGGCAATGGAGAAGGCGCGCCAGGCCAAACAGCTCGACGAGAGCTACAAGCTGCTGTCACAGATTGCCCGCTATCAGGATTCTCCATCCTGCAAAGAGAAGCAGCAGTGCTCGCTAACCGAAGCAAAAGACAGCTTTAGCGCCAACTACCAGAAAGAGCCCGGCGTCAAAGGGCCGCTGGCGATAGGTAACTCGCTGGTTGATGCGTTCACGCTGCAATATTACGAAGGGTTCCCGCTGGACCAGGTGGCCTGGGGTGAGATCAAAACCGACCAGCAGTGGCGTCTGCTTTCACAGCTGAAAAACGGCTATCAGGACAGCCTGTTCACCTCGCCGGAAGTGGCGCGCAACGTGGCGAAACCGCTGGTGAAATATATCGATAATGCGCTGGTGACCGAGGCGGCGAAAACGCCAAAAATCACCGTTTTGGTTGGGCACGACTCGAATATTGCCTCGCTGCTGACGGCGCTTGATTTCGACGCCTATACGCTGCCTGGGCAGTACGAGCGCACGCCGATCGGCGGGAAAATTGTGTTCCAGCGCTGGCATGATACGAAAGCAAATCGGGAATTGATGAAGATTGAGTATGTTTATCAGAGCGCCGATCAGCTGCGTAACGCCGATACGCTGACGCTGAAGACGCCGCCGCAGCGCGTCACGCTGTCGCTGAAAGGCTGTCCGGTAGATGCCAACGGTTTCTGCCCGATGGATACCTTCTCGAAAGTGATGAACGACGCGGCGAAATAACGCTTAACGTAGCCCGGCCGAGCATCGCGCCGACGCCGGGAATTCCCCGGCGTCGGCGCGATGCGCCTCGTCCGGGCTACGAATCTTGTCAGGCAATATTCAGATATTTGTGCGTCTGCATCGACAGGCGCCAGTTGCGCGCAATGCAGGTTTCAATGCACAGGCGGGTGGCATCATCTTTCTGGCTGATTGGCTGCAACGCAATAATGCGCGGTTTTTCATCGCTCAGCGTATCCAACAGTTCATCCAGCGCTTCGATATCGCGCACGCGGCCTACCGGATGTTTGATTTCATCGGCACGTTCCAGCGCCTGTGACAGCACGTCATAGCCGCCGCGCATATTCACCTTCGGCGACACGGTGACCCAGGTACCCGGCGTGCAGCGCACTTCATGAGTACCGCTGGTTTCAATCTGGCAGCTGTAGCCGTTTTGCTCAAGCAGCGCCGTGAGCGGCGTTAAATCGTGGATGCAGGGTTCACCACCGGTAATCACCACGTGGCGCGCGGTCCACCCCTGGCGGCCAATAATTGCCAGTAGGTCATCGCTGCTCGCCGCCCCCCATTTGTCGCTCTCTTTGGTTTTTGCCAGGATACTGAACAGCGAAACTTCCCGATCGCTAAGCTTTTCCCAGGTATGCTTAGTATCACACCAGGCACAGCCTACCGGGCATCCCTGTAAACGAATAAAAATGGCGGGGACGCCAGTAAAATAACCTTCACCCTGCAGGGTCTGGAACATCTCATTAATCGGGTACTGCATCATCAACTCTTCAGTAGTGGTAAACCGTTATTATCGCATACTTCGCGCCAACTATCCCTCGCACTTATTGCGCAACCGCTTCCATACCTTTGGCCTGGATACCACGTCACTCTTTTCTGTGATGAATCAGCTTATTTTTATGAAATTAACAATTTCATTACATCAATCTTTTGCCGGGCTTCATCATTTAACATGTTGCTATGTCAATCAAATTGGTATGACACATTTGTATAGGTAATATCCTTCGCTGGCTACATATCATACCAATTATAAATTTTGACAAGGAAAATGGATGAACGCGTTTGCTGAAGCCTTGCCGGTGATCTGGGTCGCCCTGGGCGTGGTACTGCTACTTATTCTCAATATGAAATTTAAGATCAATGGCATGCTGGCTCTGTTGCTGGCGGCTATTTTTGTAGGGATCTGCGAAGGGTTGCCGCTGGAAGCGATCGGCAAGTCGATCGAGGCCGGTGTAGGAAGCACTCTGGGGCATCTGGCACTCATCATTCTGTTCGGGGCGATCCTCGGAAAATTGATGGTGGATTCCGGTGCCGCCCAGCGCGTCTCCTCAACGCTGCTTAATAGTTTTGGGCCGAAGAAAGTGCAGTGGGCCATTATGGTTATTGGGCTGATCTTCGGCCTGGCCATGTTCTACGAAGTTGCCTTCCTGATCCTTGCGCCGCTGGTTATCAGCATTGCACGTGAGGCAAAAATCCCGTTCCTGAAACTTGGCATCACCATGGTAGCAGCAGCAACCACCGCGCATAGTCTATTCCCACCGCAGCCGGGCCCAACGGCGCTGGTCGCTGCCTTCCACGCCGATATGGGGATGGTCTATATCTACGGGATTATCGTCGCGATTCCAACGGTGATTTGCTCCGGTATTCTGCTGCCAAAACTGCTGGGCAACCTTGAGCGCCCTATCCCGCAGCTGCTGGAATCACAAAAAATTTTCCGCGATGACGAAATGCCGTCGTTCGCCACCAGCCTGCTGGTACCACTGATCCCGGCGATTATCATCACCGGCGTTACCGTGATTAAGCTGTTTATTCCGGCCAATGCGGGTATCACCTCTTTCCTGAACTTTATCGGTAGCGCACAGGTCAGCATGCTGATAGCCGTTCTGGTTGCGCTCTACGCCTTTGGTACCGCGCGTGGCAAATCAATGACCGAGGTGATGAGCTCCTACTCAAAGGCTATCGAAAAAGTGGCGTTAGTGGTCTTTATCATCGGCGCAGGCGGTGCGTTCAAGCAAATCATCATGGATACCGGCGTGGGTGATTACATCGCTGATATGATGCGAACCTCTTCCGTTTCGCCGTTGATTATGGCGTGGTTTATTACCGTGCTGCTGCGTCTGGCTACCGGTGCGGGCACAGTCTCTGCCATTACCGCTGCAGGTATTGTGGGGCCAATGATTACCACTTTTAATGTTGATCCGGCGCTAATGGTGTTGGCGACCGCTTCAGGGAGCAACACGCTGACCCACGTCAATGATGCCGCCTTCTGGTTATTCAAAGAGTATTTTGGGCTGTCGATTAAAGATACTTTCAAAACCTGGGGACTTTTAGAATTAACTAACTCCGTTGTCGGTCTGTTAATTGTATTATTACTCGATTTGATTATCTAAGCCTTATTAAAAATATTTTTTATAAATAATCCGTAGTGCAGCCCACTACGGATTATTTTTCTTTCTTTTACCAGCCCATTTTTGATGTAACAAGAAATGTTTATTTTTACAGTTCAGACATAACCATTAGTTTAATATATTCATTAAAAAAACAACACGATACGCGACAATATAAAATTTATTGAATCTTTTTAAATATCAAATTGTCCAATTTAATCCGCGCTAGCCTGTAACCTTAAAATAAGCTTAAGCCCCTCCATTATTGCTCACTTCTTTATTTAAGCGCCGTTTACTTTTCCGATCCTAGAATCCGAAAACCAACCATGACGAGACAGTATTCATGAATACACTATTAATCACAGGCGTTACCGGTTTTCTGGGCGGTGCGGCACTGGAAGCAATCCTCAATAGCCACAGCGGCGTTAATTTACTGCTTTTAGTCCGTGCGGATAACGGTGAAGCCGCTGTCGCAAGGGTTAAGGAGAACTTACGTAAATTCAATATTGATGAAGAGAAGCTGGCGAAGATCACCCCACGCAATATCCTACTCGGTGACCTGGCCTCCCCGGATAGCTTTCTCAACGATGCGCGTCTGGACGGCGTAACCCACGTACTGAACTGCGCCGCCGTTGCGTCATTTGGCAGCAACCCGCTAATCTGGAAAGTGAACGTAGAAGGCACGCTGCAGTTTGCTCACCGTATGGCGAAGGTCGAGGGGTTACAGCGCTTCCTGCACGTTGGTACGGCAATGTCCTGCTCGCCTGAGCCGGATTCTCTGGTCGCTGAAAGCGCAGAGTTCCGCGAGCGCGCCGAGCATCTGGTGGAGTATACGCACTCTAAATCCACCATCGAACAGTTGATGCAGCAGCAGCTCCCGACGCTACCGCTGGTGATAGCCCGCCCTTCTATCGTTGTGGGTCACACCCATCACGGCTGCCAGCCTTCCAGCAGCATTTTCTGGGTCTTCAGCATGGGGTTAATGCTGCAAAAATTCATGTGTTCTATGGAAGACCGCATCGACGTGATCCCGGTGGATTACTGCGCCAGCGCGCTGCTTATGCTGCTGACGGCAACGGTCGCTCAGGGAGAGGTGGTGCATATTTCAGCCGGTGAAGAGAACAGCGTCCGCTTTGCCGATATCGACAACGCCATGGCTTCCGCACTGGAGCAAGCGCCGGTCGGCGATAAGTACGCCCAGGTGAGCTACGAAACGCTGGTCAAAATGCGCCGCGAGCTGAAAACCATTTTCGGCCCGTGCAACGAACGGTTGATGCTGAAGGCAATGCGCCTGTATGGGGCTTTCGCTACGCTGAACGTGCGCTTTAGCAACGACAAACTGCTGAGTATGGGGATGCCAAAACCCCCTCGCTTTACTGACTATATTGACCGCTGCGTGCAGACCACCCGCGGGCTGACCATCCCACAACAAATGGCGGTCGATTTTAAGTAAAAAAAATGCCAGCCCAAGGGCTGGCATTTTTATATCAGAGAAAGTCGGGCTTATGCCTGACCTTTGATCTCTTTACGACCGTTGTACGGCGCTTGTTCACCCAGAGCTTCTTCGATACGAATCAGCTGGTTGTACTTAGCAACGCGGTCAGAACGGCTCATAGAACCAGTTTTGATCTGGCCAGCAGCGGTACCAACAGCCAGGTCAGCGATGGTAGCGTCTTCAGTTTCGCCAGAACGGTGAGAGATGACAGCGGTGTAGCCAGCGTCTTTCGCCATTTTGATCGCAGCCAGAGTTTCGGTCAGGGAACCGATCTGGTTGAATTTGATCAGGATGGAGTTAACGATGCCTTTTTCGATGCCTTCTTTCAGGATCTTGGTGTTGGTTACGAACAGATCGTCACCAACCAGCTGGATTTTGTCGCCCAGTACTTTGGTCTGGTATGCGAAACCAGCCCAGTCAGATTCGTCCAGGCCATCTTCGATGGAGACGATTGGGTACTGTTTGGTCAGTTCTTCCAGGAAGTGAGTGAATTCTTCGGAGGTGAATGCTTTGTTGCCTTCGCCAGCCAGAACGTATTTACCGTCTTTGTAGAATTCAGAAGCTGCACAGTCCATCGCCAGAGTGATGTCTTTGCCCAGCTCGTAGCCAGCTGCTTTAACCGCTTCAGCGATAACAGCCAGAGCTTCAGCGTTGGAACCCAGGTTAGGAGCGTAGCCGCCTTCGTCACCAACTGCAGTGTTCATACCTTTAGCTTTCAGAACTTTAGCCAGGTTATGGAACACTTCGGAACCCATACGTACGGCTTCTTTCAGGGATTTCGCGCCAACTGGCTGAATCATGAATTCCTGAATGTCGACGTTGTTGTCAGCGTGCTCGCCGCCGTTGATGATGTTCATCATCGGAACTGGCATGGAGTATTTGCCTGGGGTGCCGTTCAGTTCAGCGATGTGAGCGTACAGTGGCAGACCTTTAGCAGCAGCTGCTGCTTTGGCGTTTGCCAGAGATACGGCCAGGATTGCGTTCGCGCCGAAGTTGGATTTGTTCTCAGTACCGTCCAGATCGATCATGATCTTGTCGATGCCAGCCTGATCTTTAGCATCTTTACCCAGCAGAGCCTGAGCGATTGGGCCGTTTACAGCGCCAACTGCTTTCAGTACGCCTTTACCCATGAAGCGAGATTTGTCGCCATCGCGCAGTTCCAGCGCTTCGCGGGAACCAGTAGAAGCACCTGACGGAGCTGCTGCCATACCAACGAAACCACCTTCCAGGTGAACTTCTGCTTCAACAGTCGGGTTACCACGGGAGTCGATGATTTCACGACCGATGATTTTAACGATTTTGGACATTAGGTTTTCCTCAGTACAAGTTAAACTAAAACTCCAGACAAACAACGCCCCTCGTGGGGCGTTGCCGTTCTAACTTTTCTTACTTCTGACGCTTCTGGTACTCGCTCGCGGCTTTCACGAAGCCAGCAAACAGCGGGTGCCCATCACGCGGCGTGGAAGTAAACTCCGGATGGAACTGACAAGCAACGAACCACGGGTGGTTCGGAACTTCGATGATCTCGACCAACTGATCATCCCCGGAACGGCCCGCAACGCGCAGACCAGCAGCTTCAATCGGTTTCAACAACATGTTGTTGACTTCATAGCGGTGACGGTGACGCTCAACGATAGTTGGCTCGCCGTACATCTGGCGGACCAGGCTGTCATCGCTAAGCTGGCACTGCTGTGCGCCAAGGCGCATTGTGCCGCCGAGATCGCTCTTTTCAGTACGAACTTCGACATTGCCATCTTCATCACGCCATTCGGTAATGAGCGCCACAACCGGGTACTTACAGTCTGGCACAAATTCCGTAGAGTTGGCGTTTTCCATGCCTGCAACGTTACGCGCGAATTCGATCAGCGCAACCTGCATACCCAGGCAGATGCCCAGATAAGGAATTTTGTTTTCACGCGCATAGCGTGCGGTAGCGATCTTACCTTCAACACCACGGTAGCCGAAGCCGCCAGGGATCAGGATAGCATCCAAATCTTTCAGAATTTCGACGCCGCGCGTTTCCACATCCTGCGAATCAATCAGCTTGATGTTGACGGTTACACGGTTTTTCAGGCCACCGTGTTTCAGCGCTTCAATCACCGATTTATAAGCATCTGGCAGTTCAATGTACTTGCCGACCATACCAATCGTGACTTCGCCTGCCGGGTTCGCTTCTTCGAAGATAACCTGTTCCCATTCGGCCAGGTTTGCTTCCGGGCAGTTCAAGCTGAATCGTTTACAAATATAATCGTCCAGCCCCTGAGATTTCAACAGGCCTGGAATTTTATAAATGGAATCGACGTCTTTCATTGAAATAACGGCTTTTTCTGGCACGTTACAGAACAATGCAATTTTTGCACGTTCGTTGGCCGGAACCGCACGATCGGAACGACAGATCAGAATATCTGGCTGAATACCGATAGACAGCAGCTCTTTCACGGAGTGCTGAGTCGGTTTGGTTTTGACTTCGCCCGCGGCTGCCATATATGGCACCAGAGTCAGGTGCATGAACAGCGCGTTTTCACGACCGATATCCACGGCCAGCTGACGAATCGCTTCCAGGAATGGCAGGGATTCGATATCACCGACGGTACCGCCGATTTCAACCAGCACCACATCATGACCTTCGCCACCGGCGAGGACGCGTTCTTTGATCGCGTTAGTGATGTGTGGGATAACCTGCACGGTTGCGCCCAGATAGTCGCCACGACGCTCTTTGCGCAGGACATCTGAGTAGATACGGCCGGTAGTGAAGTTATTGCGGCGAGTCATTTTGGTACGAATGAAGCGCTCATAGTGACCCAGGTCCAGGTCGGTTTCAGCGCCGTCTTCGGTAACGAACACTTCCCCGTGTTGGATCGGGCTCATGGTGCCAGGATCGACGTTAATATACGGATCCAGTTTCATCATGGTCACGTTGAGGCCACGGGCTTCAAGAATGGCTGCCAGGGATGCTGCGGCAATGCCTTTACCCAGAGAGGATACGACCCCGCCGGTCACAAAAATATAGTTCGTTGTCATGCTGGACCTGAGAAGTTAGGGTGAAACGATGGAATAACCAAGACGGGAAAGTAGTATACCCGAACATGGCGAGCGCCACAAACTTTCATTCTCGCTCCTCAATCGCCGCAGAAACAAACATGGGGAGTGAGAAAATAGCCCCTTTGGGGTAAAAGTTTTTGACGCAAATCAAGCGCTTGTCATTTAAGATTTCGCACTTTTCGCCCTTTCCCACAAAAATTCTTTAGAGATCAGATTCCTGCCGTTTTACCTGCTGCCAAACTTCTTCCATCACATCCAGATCCACACCGGTCATTTCCAGGCCACGCGCGGCGACAATCCGCTCAACTTCGCGGAAACGGCGCTCAAATTTTTCGTTCGCCTTCTGCAATGCGGTCTCTGCTTTTACCCCTAAATGGCGAGACAGGTTAACGGTGGCAAACAGCAGGTCGCCCACCTCTTCTTCCAGTTTAGCCTCGTCGACCACCGCCTGCCTCGCTTCGTCCATCACTTCGTCGATCTCTTCGTAAACTTTATCGAGCACCGGGCCAAGCGTGGTCCAGTCAAAACCAACCGCTGAGCAGCGTTTCTGGATTTTATGCGCCCGCATCAGCGCCGGGAAGGCACGTGGGATATCGTCCAGCGCGGAGTGCTGGGCTTTCTCTGCCCGTTCAGCGGTTTTGATTTTCTCCCAGCGGGTCAACACTTCCTGGCTGTTTTCAGCGCGGGCGTCGCCGAAAATGTGCGGGTGACGACGCTCCAGCTTGTCGCTGATAGCGGCACAAATATCATTGAAATCAAAGCGCCCCTCTTCTTGAGCCATCTGCGCGTAAAACACCACCTGGAACAGCAGGTCGCCCAGTTCGCCGCGCAGGTCGTCAAAGTCTTCGCGCGCAATGGCGTCGAGCACTTCGTATGTCTCTTCCAGCGTGTAAGGGGCGATGGTGCTGAACGTCTGCTCTTTATCCCACGGGCAGCCGTTTTCCGGGTCACGCAGGCGCTGCATGATGCCGAGCAGTCGGTCGATTTGAGTCATGATGATTCCTTGCAAAAAGAGAGAGTTACCCTCCCCCATTGGGAGAGGGTAAAAAGAACATTAACCGCCGTGCAGTCGACGGGCGTCGATCACGTCCGGCACCTGGTTCAGCTTGCCGAGCACACGGCCCAGCACCTGCAGGTTGTAGATTTCGATGGTCATGTCGATAGTCGCCATCTGCTGCTTGGTGTCGCTACGGCTGGCCACGCCCAGCACGTTCACCTTCTCGTTGGCGAGAATGGTGGTGATATCGCGCAGCAGGCCGCTGCGATCGTTGGCCTGAACGCGCACCACCAGCGAGTAGCCCGCCGAGTAGCTTTCGCCCCACACGGCATCAACGATGCGCTCCGGCGCGTGCGACTGCAGCTCCGCCAGCTGTTCGCAGTCCGCCCGGTGCACGGAAATCCCGCGCCCCTGGGTGATAAAGCCGACAATCTCGTCACCGGGAATAGGCTGACAGCAGCGCGCGATATGGTGCATCAGGTTACCGACACCTTCCACCACGACGCGACCGTTGTCTTTACTGCGGTTCTGCGGCGTATACGTCTTCTGCTGAAGCTGTTTCAGCGCGGCGGCGTCCTGCTCGGCGGCGCTCGGCTTATTGAACTGCGCCTGCAGGAAGTTCACCATCTGGTTGAGACGAATGTCACCGCCGCCGATGGCCGCCAACAGTTCTTCTACGTCGTTAAAGTTGTAACGCGGCAGCAGGTGCTTCTCGGCCTCCTTGAGGCTGATGCCCAGATGCTCCAGCTCGTCGTCGAGGATCTGCCGCCCCGCCAGCACGTTCTTGTCTTTGTCCTGTTTACGGAACCAGGCGTGGATTTTCGAACGTCCACGGCTGGTCGTTACGTAACCGAGGTTCGGGTTCAACCAGTCACGGCTCGGGTTTGGCTGCTTCTGGGTGATAATTTCAATCTGGTCGCCCATCTGCAACTGATAGGTGAACGGCACGATGCGCCCGCCAATCTTGGCGCCGATGCAGCGGTGACCGACGTCGCTATGAATATGGTAGGCAAAGTCCAGCGGCGTGGAGCCTGCCGGAAGGTCCACCACGTCGCCTTTTGGCGTAAACACATACACGCGGTCGTCGAAGACCTGGCTGCGCACTTCGTCGAGCATTTCGCCGGAGTCGGCCATCTCTTCCTGCCACGCAATCAGTTTACGCAGCCAGGCGATACGATCTTCGTGGCCGGAACGCGGCCCGCTCGCCGTGCCAGTGCCCTCTTTGTATTTCCAGTGCGCGGCAACGCCCAGCTCGGCGTCTTCGTGCATCTGCTTGGTACGGATCTGGATTTCAACCGTTTTTCCGCCCGGCCCTAATACCACCGTATGGATGGACTGGTAGCCGTTGGGTTTCGGGTTTGCGACGTAGTCGTCAAACTCATCTGGCAGGTGGCGATAGTGAGTGTGCACTATCCCCAGCGCGGCGTAGCAGTCCTGCAAACGTTCCGCGACGATACGCACCGCGCGCACGTCAAACAGCTCGTCAAAAGCGAGGTGCTTTTTCTGCATTTTGCGCCAGATGCTGTAGATGTGTTTCGGGCGACCGTACACTTCGGCCTTCACGCCTTCGGTCTTCATTTCGCTGCGCAGGTGGCCGACGAAATCGGAAATATAGTGCTCGCGGTCAATACGGCGCTCGTGCAGCAGCTTCGCGATGCGCTTGTATTCCGCCGGGTGCAGGTAGCGGAAGCAGTAATCTTCCAGCTCCCATTTGAGCTGACCGATCCCTAAGCGGTTAGCCAGCGGCGCGTAGATGTTGGTACATTCTTTAGCCGCCAGCACGCGTTCATCTTCCGGCGCATCCTTCACTTCGCGCAGGTGAGCAATACGTTCGGCAAGCTTGATAACCACGCAGCGGAAATCATCTACCATCGCCAGCAGCATGCGGCGGACGTTATCCACCTGCTCAGATGAGACCGCATCGGTATGGGTGGCTTTCAGTTGGCGAATAGCCGCCATGTCGCGCACGCCGTGAATCAGGGTCACAACGGATTGGCCGGCGCTTTCGCTCAGCACTTCTTCACTGACAACATTAGCGTCTACTAACGGAAACAGCAGCGCGGCTCTCAGCGTGTCGTTATCCATACTCAGCGTGGAGAGGATTTCGACCATCTCTACGCCGCGCCACAGCATCAGCTCGGCGTCATCATGTCCCACGGTCTGGCGACGACAATAATCCCAGGTCTCGGCTAAGCGTTCACACGACTGCTGGCTGGAAATTCCCAGACTTGCGATCCATTTTTGTGGGTCAAATTCACCAGCTTTATTGAGATGTGCACTTCTTACCGCAACCATTGTCCTCTCCTTTCAGGGACCGGCCTGTCGAAGTCGACAAGCCACCGTTATTACCTACGCTCAAACAGCACCATAGATTCCTGGTGCCCAGTGTGCGGGAACATATCAAGCATTGCCATACGCTGAATTTGGTACCCCGCATTCAACAACGCCTCGCTATCGCGCGCCAGCGTTGCCGGATTGCAGGAAACGTATACCACCCGCGTTGGCGCTAATTTTATAACATGCTGCATCACGCCCGGTGCGCCAGCACGGGCGGGATCGAGTAAAACCTTGTCAAAACCATGCTTAGCCCACGCCTGAAGCGTGACATCCTCTTCCAGATTCTCGTGGAAGAAGGTGACATTCTCCAGGTGGTTCAGCGCGGCATTTTCTCGCCCTTTCGCCACCAGCGCCGGGACGCCTTCAACGCCGACGACGCTTTGCGCGCGGGTGGCCAGCGGCAGGGTAAAGTTCCCCATTCCGCAGAACAGATCGAGTACACGGTCGGTTGACTGTACATCGAGCCACGACAACGCCGTTGCAACCATCTGCTGATTCACACCGTCGTTTACCTGAATAAAATCGCGTGGGCTGAAGGTTAAGCGTAGCCCGTCTGACGAATACCAGGGCTCCTCGCCGGTCACGCGTTCAAGTATCTCGCTTTCCGGCGCCAGATAAAGCGCAACGCCGGAAGAATGCGAAAAGCGTTCCAGTTTTTCTTTATCTGCATCCGAGAGTGCCGCCGTATGACGCAGTACCATCAGCGGACCGTTGTCGGCACTGACCAGTTCAACGTGTCCTAGCTGGCGCTTTCCCTTCAGACTCTCCAGACATTCCCGCACGGTGGGCAGCAACGCCTCAAGATTGGGCACCAAAACGGGGCACTGCACCACGTCAACAATATCGTTCGAATTCGCTTTGCGAAAACCCATCTGCAATTTTTGGGTTTTAGGTTGATAATTCACACTCAACCGCGCCCGGCGGCGGTATCCCCAGGGTTCGCCCGAGATAACGTCATCGACGTCGTGTTTCATTAACCGGTTCAACGCCTCGCGTTTGCTGCGCTGTTGTAGTGCAACGGCAGCCTGCTGCTGCTGGCAACCGCCGCAGACGCCGAAATGGGGGCAACGCGGGGTTTCACGCTCGGAACTGGTGGTCAGACGGCGTTTTACCTGCCCGCGCGCGTACTGTTTTTTATCTTCCGTCAGGGTCACTTCCGCGCTTTCACCTGGCAATAAGCCATTGATGAATAATGCTTTACCGTTGTGGCGCGCCACACCTTGCCCGAAGGGATCAAGACTGCTGACTGTCACGGTTATGATCTGGCGCGTCGTCACGCGCCGTTTTGCAGAGTAGAATTGCGCCATCGTAGAGATTGTTCTCAATCAAAAATATTGCCCTGATTCTCCCACAACGGACCTCCATGACCAACTACAGCCTGCGTGCAAGAATGATGATTTTGATCCTGGCGCCAACCGTACTTATCGGTTTACTGCTCAGTATCTTCTTCGTCGTACACCGCTATAACGACCTGCAGCGTCAGCTGGAAGACGCCGGTGCCAGCATTATTGAACCGCTCGCCGTCTCCAGTGAATATGGTATGAACTTGCAAAATCGCGAGTCGATCGGCCAATTGATCAGCGTGCTGCATCGTCGCCATTCCGATATTGTGCGCGCCATTTCCGTATACGATGAACACAACAAGCTGTTCGTCACCTCTAACTATCAGTTGGACCCCAGCGAGCTGCAGCTGCCGCGCGGCACGGCGTTTCCCCGAAGGCTAAGCGTCACGCGGCTTGGCGATATCATGATTCTACGTACGCCGATTATCTCCGAGCACTACTCGCCGGACGAGTCGCCGCAGTCGGATGCCAAAACGCCGATCAACATGCTGGGCTATGTGGCGCTAGAGCTGGATCTTAAATCGGTGCGGCTCCAGCAGTACAAAGAGATTTTCATCTCCAGCGTGATGATGCTGTTCTGTATCGGTATTGCGCTGATCTTCGGCTGGCGGCTGATGCAGGACGTCACGGGGCCAATTCGCAACATGGTGAATACCGTTGACCGCATCCGACGAGGGCAACTCGATAGCCGCGTTGAAGGCTTTATGCTCGGCGAGCTGGATATGTTGAAAAACGGCATCAACTCGATGGCCATGTCGCTGGCCGCCTATCATGAGGAGATGCAGCATAACGTCGACCAGGCCACCTCGGATCTGCGGGAAACGCTTGAGCAAATGGAGATCCAGAACGTGGAGCTGGATCTGGCGAAAAAGCGCGCGCAGGAAGCCGCGCGCATCAAGTCCGAGTTCCTTGCCAACATGTCGCACGAGCTGCGTACGCCGCTTAACGGGGTGATCGGCTTTACCCGCCTGACGCTCAAAACCGAGCTAAACCCAACCCAGCGCGACCACCTCAACACCATCGAGCGTTCGGCCAACAACCTGCTGGCGATCATCAACGACGTGCTCGACTTCTCGAAGCTGGAAGCCGGTAAGCTGCTGCTGGAAAGTATTCCCTTCCCGCTGCGGAACTCTCTTGATGAAGTGGTCACCCTGCTGGCGCACTCGGCCCACGATAAAGGGCTGGAGCTGACGCTCAATATTAAGAACGACGTGCCGGATAACGTCATCGGCGACCCGCTGCGTCTGCAACAGGTGATCACCAACCTGGTGGGTAACGCCATCAAGTTTACCGAAAACGGTAACATTGATGTGCTGGTTGAGCAGCGCGCCGTCAGCAATAACAAGGTGCAGATTGAAGTGCAGATCCGCGATACCGGGATTGGTATTCCAGAGCGCGATCAGTCTCGTCTGTTCCAGGCCTTCCGTCAGGCGGATGCCAGTATCTCCCGACGCCACGGCGGCACCGGGCTGGGGCTGGTTATCACCCAGAAACTGGTGCGCGAGATGGGCGGTGATATCTCCTTCCACAGCCAGCCAAACCGCGGTTCGACCTTCTGGTTTAACATCAACCTCGATCTGAACCCGAACGTCATCTCCGATGGCCCGGATACCAGCAGCCTGAAGGGCAAACGCATTGCCTACGTGGAGGCTAACGCCGCCGCGGCGCAGGCCACGCTGGATATGCTCGCCTCTACGCCGCTAGAGGTGGTCTACGCCGTCAGCATCGCTGCGCTCCCGGCAGAGTTTTACGACATTCTGCTGGTTGCCGTGCCGGTCTCCGTTCGTGACCTGACTATTCACCGCGAGAAGCTGAGCATGGCGCTGAATATGACCGATCACCTGGTGCTGGCGCTGCCGTGCCACGCGCAGGTTGATGCTGAAGCGCTGAAGAAGGACGGGGCATCAGCCTGTCTGTTGAAACCGCTGACCATTACCCGGCTGATGCCGGTGCTGCTGGAGTTTAGCCTCAGCACATCTTCTCAGATTGCCGTTCCGCATACCGAACATCGCCTGCCGATGACGGTCATGGCGGTGGACGATAACCCGGCCAACCTGAAGTTGATTGGCGCACTGTTAGACGATCAGGTGCAGCACGTGGAGCTTTGCGAAAGCGGCCACCAGGCCGTTGAGTGCGCCAAACAGATGAAGTTCGATCTGATTCTGATGGATATTCAGATGCCGGACATCGACGGCATTCGCGCCTGCGAACTGATTCGCCAGCTTCCGCACCAGCAGCAAACGCCGGTGATTGCCGTCACCGCTCACGCCCTTGCCGGGCAGCGCGAGAAGCTGCTGACCGCCGGTATGAACGACTATCTGGCGAAGCCGATTGAAGAGAACCGGCTGCACGATTTACTGCTGCGCTATAAGCCCGGCGTGAATGTGGTGCCTCGCCCGATGCACACCGACCCGATTGAACCACCGGTCGACCTCAACGCGACGCTGGACTGGCAGCTAGCGCTGCGCCAGGCTGCCTATAAGCCTGACCTGGCGCGCGAGATGTTGCAGATGCTGATCGCCTTCCTGCCGGAAGTGCGTAACAAAGTGGAAGAGCAGCTCGTGGGCGAGCAGCCGGAAAATCTGGTTGATGCCATTCATAAACTGCACGGTAGCTGCGGCTACAGCGGCGTTCCGCGTCTCAAGCATTTGTGTCATCTGATTGAGAGCCAGCTGCGTAGCGGCACGGCGGCGGAAGAGCTGGAGCCGGAACTGCTGGAGCTGTTAGATGAGATGGACAATGTGACTCGGGAAACCCGGAAGATATTGGGATAGGTGCCGATCCCGGCGGCGCTTCGCTTGGCCGGGCTACATTTGATTGGTAGCCCGGGCGAGCGCAAGCGACCCCGGGGAAACCTACAGCGCCTGCCCTAGCTTAATGACCGCCGCAATATTCCGCGCTGCCATTCTCACATTCTCACCCGCCTCCGACAGTGCCTCCTCCAGCGTGCAAATGCGATACATCACACTGAACACCGCATCAATCCCATGCTGATGCACCACACCGACGTCCGGCGTCAGGCTGCCAGCAATGCCAATCACCGGGATACCGTAGCGCTTAGCCACCTTCGCCACGCCCACCGGCACTTTGCCGTGAATAGTCTGGCTATCCATCCGCCCTTCACCGGTAATCACCAGACTGGCATCCGCCACCAGCGCATCAAGATGCAGCGCCTCGGTGACAATCTCAATGCCGGGCCGCAGCGTTGCGCCGCAAAATGCGTACAACGCCGCCCCCATTCCACCCGCCGCGCCACCGCCCTCAAGCGTCAATACATCGCGGCCTAAATCCCGCTGAATACACGCCGCATAGTGCGCCAGCGCCCGATCCAGGAACGCGACCATCTCCGGCGTCGCCCCTTTTTGCGGCCCAAACACCGCTGATGCCCCTTCTGCGCCGGTCAATGGGTTCGTGACATCGCAGGCAACATCAATCTGACAGCCCGACAGCCGGCTATCCAGCCCGCTGATATCAATACCTGCCAGCGCCTCCAGCCCGGCGCCTCCCGGAGGAATCGGCTGTCCGTCCGCTGCCAACAGCGTTGCCCCCAGCGCCTGCACCATCCCCGCGCCGCCGTCATTAGTGGCACTGCCACCAAGGCCAATAATAATCCGGCTCACGGCATGGTCCAGCGCGTGGCGAATGAGCTCTCCCGTTCCCCAGGAGGTGGTTTTTAGCGGATTACGCTTTGCGATAGGCACGCTTTCCAGCCCGCTTGCCGCAGCCATTTCAATAAACGCACATTGCCCATCGCCGGAAATACCGAAGAAGCCTGGCACGGGAGAACCCAACGGGCCGGTCACCTCAACCTCAAGCACTCGCCCCTGCGTTGCCGCCACCATCGCTTCTACCGTCCCCTCACCACCGTCGGCAACGGGCAGCTTGCAGTATTCAGCATCGGGAAACACTTCGCGAAAGCCATCCTCTATCGCACAGGCAACATCGAGCGCACTCAGGCTTTCTTTGTAGGAGTCAGGGGCAATCACAATCTTCATGGGCTGTCCTTATGCGAATTTGTGGCTGGGTTCTGCATACTCCAGCAGAGTCGGCGGTAAGCTTAGCGCACCATGCACGGGCGTTTGTTATCAAATGTCCAGTTTGCGATCAGGTACTGCATTCCCATTGCATCATCACGCGCGCCAAGACCATGCTTTTTGTACAGCGCGTTAGCCTTCATCACCTGGTCCATATCCAGCTCAACGCCCAGACCCGGTTTGTTCGGTACCTGCACCATACCGCCTTTGATTTCAAACGGTTCTTTGGTCAGGCGCTGATTACCTTCCTGCCAGATCCAGTGGGTGTCAATCGCCGTAATTTTCCCCGGTGCGGCGGCCGCCACGTGGGTGAACATCGCCAGCGAAATATCAAAGTGGTTATTGGAGTGCGATCCCCAGGTCAAGCCGAACTCATGGCACATCTGCGCTACGCGCACCGAGCCCTGCATGGTCCAGAAATGCGGGTCCGCCAGCGGAATATCCACCGATTGCAACGCCAGCGTATGGCCCATCTGACGCCAGTCGGTGGCAATCATGTTGGTCGCCGTCGGCAGCCCCGTCGCACGGCGGAATTCGGCCATTATTTCGCGCCCGGAGAAGCCCTGCTCCGCCCCGCACGGATCTTCGGCGTAGGCGAGCGTTCCCTTAAGGTATTTGCCAATCTTAATCGCTTCGTCCAGCGACCATGCCCCGTTCGGGTCTAGCGTCACGCGCGCCTGCGGGAAACGTTTTGCCAGCGCGACAATAGACTCCGCTTCCTCTTCGCCTGCCAGCACGCCGCCTTTCAGCTTAAAGTCGTTGAAGCCGTACTTTTCATACGCCGCTTCCGCCAGACACACCACCGCATCCGGAGTCATCGCTTCGTCATGGCGTAGCCGATACCAGTCACATTTCTCGTCCGGCTGGCTTTGATATGGCAGCGGAGTTGCGTGGCGGTTCCCGATAAAGAACAGGTAGCCCAACATTTCGACTTCACTACGCTGCTGCCCTTCCCCCAGCAGCGATGCCACGTTCACGCCCAAATATTGGCCTAACAGATCCAGCATCGCCGCTTCGATACCGGTCACCACGTGAATAGTGGTGCGCAGATCGAAAGTTTGCAGGCCACGACCGGTCGCATCACGGTCGGCGAAGGTGTTGCGCACGGCGTTCAGTACATTTTTGTACTCGCCCAACGTTTTCCCCACCACCAGCGGAATGGCGTCTTCAAGCGTCAGGCGGATCTTCTCACCGCCGGGGATCTCTCCTACGCCCGTATGACCCGCGTTATCTTTGATAACCACAATATTGCGAGTAAAGAACGGCGCATGAGCGCCGCTCAGGTTCATTAGCATACTGTCGTGCCCGGCAACCGGGATAACCTGCATAGACGTCACTACGGGCGTGGAAGCGTGAATCGACATGGTTCAATCCTTGTTAACAATAGCGATAGCGAGAATGGCGCATAGCATTGTGCCTCTCGCTATCCATAAGATGGGATGACTTAACGCAGTATAGGAAGCGGCGAGCGGCAGCTCATCGTGCATATGCACAATTTTATTGGGGGATATTATGAGATGATATGGCTAATGTACAAATAGCAGCCGGTACGACAATATCGTACCGGTGCCTGAAGCAAAGCGTTTATTTCAGCAGCGTTGCCCACTGCTCCACCCACGGATTGGAGATGCTCTCCGGCTCGGGGTCTTCAGACGCATCAATCATCAGCATGTCGCCGATGCGCTGTGCGCCCTGCTCCTGCAACAGTGCGTCAAACCGCTTACCGCCGCCGCAGAAATTAGCGTAGGTACTATCACCCAGCGCAATAATGCCGTAGCGCAGGTGGGGCTGATACATATCCTGCAGATCGTTAAACAGCGGCACGATGCTATCAGGCAAATCGCCCTGACCGGTGGTGGACGTCACCACCAGCACATACTTCCCGGTATAGCTTTCCCAATCGGAGACCATCGGGTCTTCAAACACCTTCGCCTGATGGCCAAGACCGCTCAGAATGGTTTCCGCTTCCTCGGCCACCAACAGCGAATTGCCGTACATGGTGCCGACAAAAATCCCTACTTCAGCCATGATTTAACTCCCTGTTTACTTCTCGATAGCTTCATCCTGACCGGAGTCGGCAACAAACTCAACCCTTTCATTCTCGGGGAGAAGCCCGCGCCAGCCGAAATGTGATAGCGCCTGCATCCAGACGTCATCCAGCCCGGCGCGAATGGTCAGCGGCTCGCCGGTAAAGGGGTGGGTTAATGAGAGCTGGCTGGCGTGCAGCATCAGGCGATGGCAGCCAAAATGCTCTGCGGCGCTGCGGTTCTGGCGCAGGTCGCCGTGCTTGCTGTCGCCAAGAATCGGGTGACGAAGATGCGCCAGATGGCGACGCAACTGATGCTTACGGCCGGTTTTCGGCTCTAGCTCCACCAGCCCGTAGCGGGTGGTCGGGTAGCGACCAGTGGCGACCGGCATTTCCACCGTCGCCAGACCGCGATAGTGAGTTACCGCTGGCTGCGGGTCTTTATTTTCGCGGGCGAACTTATCGGCGATTTTATCGAGCTCTTCCACCAAGGGATAGTCGAGCACCGCTTCATCCGTCAGCCAACCGCGTACGATGGCGTGATAGCGTTTCTGCATCTGGTGCTGTTCGAACTGCTGCGACAGCAGGCGGCCTGCTTCGCTAGAGAGCCCCATCAGCAGTACGCCGGAGGTTGGGCGGTCGAGGCGATGGGCGGTGAAGACGTGCTGACCAATCTGGTCACGCACCGTTTGCATCACCACCACTTTTTCATCACGGTCGAGCCAGCTACGGTGAACCAGCCAACCGGAGGGCTTATTCACCGCCACCAGCCACTCATCCTGGTAAATAATTTCCAGCATCAGTGCGCATCGCTCACGAAGAAGGCGTCCAGCTGTTCCAGCGGCGGCAGAATGATCGCGCGCAGCGGATGGGCGGCATCCAGCGCCATTTCATAATAGGGAGCGATAGCAAACCCGGTTGGCAGCGGCATGCCGCCATCGAGAAGTTGGTGCATGCGCGGAATCAGCACCCATTGCAGCCACTCTAGCGGCTCCAGCGTATCCATACAGAACGGCTGGTCGCTGGCAAATGCGCTCTCATGCGGTGCCGTCTCCTGCCAGTGTTCATGCTGACGCAGCAGGTTTTCAATAAGCAGTAGTTGGTCGCGTAGGTTGTCGTGGCGTGTCATGGGAACCTCAGAGGAAACAAAATCGGGCGCAGGATATCACTAGTTGGCGGGAAACAAAAAAAGGGAGCACTGTAAAAACAGTGCTCCCGGTTCGTTTCGCAGCAATCCAGCTACTTTTGGTGCTCCCTGCTCGTCCGTGACAACTTTTCCTGTGGTCTCCTGACCATGTTCATCCATAAACGGTTGCATCCTGCATCACACCACCCCGATGTGATTTCACCCAATCCGTGAGTGTATCCTGATCTTCCTGATCCACCAGATATCCTGTCTGGCTCTCATTCTCCGTCCTGGAGGTGTCCTTTAACGCGTACCTGCGTTATCCTCTTGCTTCATCCTGAAGCCTTTCCTTGAATCACCTTCCCGGTGTGTCCTATGAAGCGTCATCATCCTGATGTTCACTTCATTGTGCGACTCCCTGTCGACGTAGATAGAATCCGCTATTCCGCCCCGTCTTACAAGTGCCTCTCAGGCAAACACTTAAGGCTTACATCAGAGATTAAGCCTGTAGGATTCATTTATCTTATTGATATACAACGAAATGACTAAACAAATGGGATGAGTGTCTTACTTATGTTCTGGCGATCTCTCACAGGGCGTGTAAGAGATCTCTCACAAGGTGATGGGCGAATTGTCTTACAGGAGAGGCTCGAGTTGAGTCAGGAAACTCGCAAGGGAGGAGGCAAGAGGCAGACGATTACGGGTTCCGAGCGTCTCTTTGACCACTTCACCGGTCACGTTGCACACGGAAATCACGTCCAGTTCGCTGTCCAGCGTCGCGATAAAAAGCGTCGGCGAAAGCTTCAGGCGCTTTTGCGTGACCAGGTGACCAATCAGGTTTTCCTGCACGCGACGGAAATCGTCGGGGCTCCACACCTGCAGCAGCGTCAGGGCTTCGCCCATGAACATCGCGTGCATATCACCCGCATACTGAGTGGTATAATAGGTGTGAATGGGTTGTTGTACCACAATCTCCATTGCGCGTTCAACGCCATTTACATTCTGCTCGCCGTCAAACGGTTGAGGCTGCCAGAGCACCTCATCATCGGTCGTTGAGACCTGGCACGGGGACGGAATGCCGTAAAGTTCCTCGCTGTGCGGCAGGCTGTTGTGCTCACGCTGCCAGGCATCGCAATAGCGTTGGGTGAAAGCGTGTAATGCGTCTGCGGTCTGCTGATCCACGAATTTCTCTCTTCTGGTTAGCTAAGATACACTAGAAACAATAGTGTACCTGCTTTGTAACGGTGAAACATGTCTTCTTATGAGAACCATCAGGCGCTGTCTGGCCTGACCCTGGGTAAAACCACAGATTATCGCGATACCTACGATGCCTCTCTGCTTCAGGGCGTACCGCGCAGCTTAAACCGCGACCCGCTGGGGCTGCACGCTGATACTCTGCCATTCCACGGCGCGGATATCTGGACGCTGTATGAACTCTCCTGGCTTAACGCCAAAGGGCTGCCGCAGGTCGCGGTGGGCCACGTCGAACTGAGCCACGCGACGGTCAATCTGGTGGAGTCCAAAAGCTTCAAACTGTACCTCAATAGCTTCAACCAGACGCGCTTTGATAGCTGGGAAGCGGTACAGCAGACGCTGGAGCGCGATCTGAGCGCCTGCGCACAGGGTGTGGTGACCGTCGCGCTGTATCGTATCGATGAGCTGGAAGGCCAGCCTATTGCCCACTTCCACGGTAGCTGCATCGACAATCAGGATATCGAGATTGAGAGCTACGAATTCAACGCCGACTATCTCGACGGCGCGGCAGGAGACAACGTGGTACAGGAGACGCTGGTCAGCCATTTGCTGAAGTCCAACTGCCTGATCACCCATCAGCCAGACTGGGGCTCCGTGCAGATCCAATACCGTGGCCGGCAAATCGACCGCGAGAAGCTGCTGCGTTACCTGGTATCGTTCCGTCATCACAACGAATTCCACGAGCAGTGCGTTGAACGAATCTTCAATGACATTCTGCGTTTCTGCGCGCCGGAAAGCCTGAGCGTATACGCCCGCTACACCCGTCGCGGCGGTCTGGATATCAACCCATGGCGCTCAAACGGCGAGTTTGTCCCGGCTATTGGACGACTGGTACGTCAGTAAGCTTAACAAAATCTCAATTTTGCGCGCTTTGTTCCGCGCTGAGGTTGTAGTAAACGGGCCAGCGAGGCTATTGTAATCATCAAGGAAGACGATTTTCGTCCCGTAAGGAGTTCACTTGATTACACATATTAGCCCGCTTGGCTCAATGGATATGTTGTCGCAGCTGGAAGTTGACATGCTTAAACGCACGGCCAGCAGCGACCTGTATCAATTGTTCCGCAACTGTTCCCTGGCCGTACTGAACTCAGGTAGCCTGACCGATAACAGCAAAGAGCTGCTATCCCGTTTTGAAAGCTTCGACATTAACGTGCTGCGCCGCGAGCGCGGCGTGAAGCTTGAACTGATTAATCCCCCGGAAGATGCCTTCGTTGATGGGCGGATCATACGCTCGCTGCAGGCTAACCTGTTTGCCGTCCTGCGCGATATTCTGTTTGTCTACGGGCAAATCCATAACACCGTCCGCTTCCCGAATCTCGATCTGGAAAGCTCGACCCACATTACCAACCTGGTCTTCTCTATTCTGCGTAACGCCCGCGCGCTGCACGTCGGGGAAGCACCTAGCATGGTGGTGTGCTGGGGCGGTCACTCCATTAATGAAAACGAATACCTGTACGCTCGTCGCGTCGGTAACCAGCTTGGTCTGCGTGAACTAAACATCTGCACCGGCTGCGGCCCAGGCGCGATGGAAGCACCAATGAAAGGCGCCGCGGTGGGTCACGCACAGCAGCGCTATAAAGAAGGCCGTTTTATCGGCATGACCGAACCGTCGATTATTGCCGCTGAGCCGCCTAACCCGCTGGTGAACGAACTGATCATCATGCCGGATATCGAAAAGCGTCTGGAAGCCTTTGTCCGTATCGCCCACGGCATCATTATCTTCCCTGGCGGCGTTGGTACGGCGGAAGAGCTGCTGTACCTGCTGGGCATTCTGATGAACCCAGCGAACAAAGACCAGGTGCTGCCGCTTATCCTCACCGGCCCGAAAGAGAGCGCCGACTACTTCCGCGTGCTGGACGATTTTGTCGTGCATACGCTGGGCGAAGGCGCACGCCGTCATTACAAAATCATCATTGATGATGAAGTGGAAGTGGCGCGTCAAATGAAGAAAGCGATGCCGCTGGTGAAAGAGAACCGTCGCGATACCGGTGATGCCTACAGCTTCAACTGGTCGATTCGCATTGCGCCAGACCTGCAAATGCCGTTCGAGCCGTCGCACGAAAACATGGCAAGCCTGAAGCTCTATCCCGATCAGCCGGTTGAAGTGCTGGCCGCCGACCTGCGCCGCGCCTTCTCCGGCATCGTGGCAGGGAACGTGAAGGAAGTGGGCATTCGCGCTATCGAAGAGTTTGGGCCGTACAAGATCCACGGTGATAAAGAGATGATGCGCCGCATGGATGAACTGCTGCAGGGCTTCGTGGCCCAACACCGCATGAAACTGCCAGGCTCTGCCTATATTCCGTGCTACGAAATCTGCGCCTGAGTCTGACCTCAGCGTAATTCACTCCCCATCCGGCGGTCTTTTCCGCCGGAATTTCTCCCAAAACAGCCCGCTTAGCTCCACCTATTCATTCACAGCCAATCGTTTGCGTGCATTATCCAACCACATATTATTAGCAATAATTATGATTGAGCGCTAAAAAACGCCATTTTCACCATTTTTATCAGCGAAAACATCGCATTTACCCCCTCAACCATTTACCACACATACTGCGAATGGTAGCCTTCGCGACCATTAATTTCTGCATATATTGCAATTACAGTAAAAACGCCTGCAATAACCCACACTAAAAGTGGATTATTACATTTGCGATCATGATCACTGATACATTTACCAGTTAAATGTACATTTGCGCTCGTCTAAAACGGTATCGGGTAAAAATCACAAAAAAGCCGATACTTATAAAATTTAATCTTGGTTTTAACGTTATTTTTATTTTATTTGACTAAAAAATTAGCATTTTCCTTCCTCCAGGAGATACAGATGGAAAACACTCAAACCAGCACTATCGTCACAGCAGAATCTGCTAGCGGATGGCGCAAAACAGATACAATGTGGATGCTGGGTCTTTACGGCACCGCAATCGGTGCAGGCGTTCTGTTCCTGCCAATCAACGCCGGCGTTGGTGGCATGATCCCGCTGATCATCATGGCTATCCTTGCTTTCCCGATGACCTTCTTCGCACACCGCGGTCTGACTCGCTTCGTGCTGTCCGGTAAAAACCCGGGCGAAGACATCACTGAAGTGGTTGAAGAGCACTTTGGTATCGGCGCAGGTAAACTGATTACCCTGCTCTACTTCTTCGCTATCTACCCAATCCTGCTGGTTTACAGCGTGGCAATCACCAACACCGTCGAGAGCTTCCTGGCTCACCAGCTACACATCACGCCGCCGCCGCGCGCGCTGCTGTCGCTGATTCTGATCGTCGGTATGATGACCATCGTTCGCTTCGGTGAGCAGATGATTGTTAAAGCGATGAGCATCCTGGTGTTCCCGTTTGTCGCCGCCCTGATGGTGCTGGCTCTGTACCTGATCCCACAGTGGAGCGGTGCAGCGCTGGAAACCCTGTCCTTCAGCAGCGCAGCCTCTACCGGCAACGGCCTGTGGATGACCCTGTGGCTGGCAATCCCGGTAATGGTGTTCTCCTTCAACCACTCACCAATCATCTCCTCCTTCGCGGTCGCGAAGCGTGAAGAATACGGCCAGGGTGCAGAGAAAAAATGCTCCTCTATTCTGGCTCGTGCCCACGTGATGATGGTACTGACCGTGATGTTCTTCGTCTTCAGCTGCGTACTGAGCCTGTCCCCAGCGGACCTGGCGGCGGCAAAAGAGCAGAACATCTCCATCCTGTCTTACCTGGCGAACCACTTTAACGCGCCGGTTATCGCCTGGATGGCACCGATTATCGCGATTATCGCTATCACCAAATCCTTCCTGGGCCACTACCTGGGCGCACGTGAAGGCTTTAACGGTATGGTTATTAAGTCTCTGCGTAGCAAAGGCAAAACCATCGAAATCAACAAACTGAACAAAATCACTGCGCTGTTCATGCTGATTACCACCTGGATCGTGGCAACCATGAACCCAAGCATCCTGGGGATGATTGAAACCCTGGGCGGCCCAATCATCGCGATGATTCTGTTCCTGATGCCGATGTATGCTATCCAGAAAGTACCGGCAATGCGTAAGTACAGCGGTCACATCAGCAACGTCTTCGTTGTCCTGATGGGTCTCATCGCTATCTCCGCTATCTCCTACTCTCTGTTTAGTTAATCACCCTGCGCCGTCCCTTGGGGCGGCGCTCTTCAATACCATAGGGACGCCTCATGATTAGCGTATTCGATATTTTCAAAATCGGCATTGGTCCTTCCAGCTCACACACCGTTGGGCCAATGAAAGCAGGCAAACAGTTCACGGACGACTTGATTGCGCGTGGGATCCTCAATGATATTACTCGCGTAGTCGTCGATGTTTACGGCTCACTCTCTCTGACCGGTAAAGGTCACCATACGGATATCGCCATCATTATGGGTCTGGCAGGAAATCTGCCTGATACGGTCGATATCGAGTCTATCCCGGCGTTTATCCAGGATGTGAACACCCACGGTCGCCTGATGCTTGCTAACGGTCAGCACGAAGTGGAATTCCCGGTTGACCAGTGCATGAACTTCCATGCCGACAACCTCTCCCTGCATGAAAACGGCATGCGTATCACCGCACTGGCGGGCGATAACGCCGTTTACAGCAAAACCTATTATTCCATCGGCGGTGGTTTTATCGTCGATGAAGAGCACTTCGGTCAGCAGACTGAAGCGCCGGTGGCCGTACCTTACCCGTACAAAAACGCCGCCGACCTGCAGCGTCACTGCAACGAAACCGGGCTGTCACTCTCTGGCCTGATGATGAAAAATGAACTCGCGCTGCACAGCAAAGAAGAGCTGGAAAAGCACTTCGCTGACGTCTGGGCAGTGATGAAGGGCGGTATCGAACACGGCACCACCACTGAAGGCGTCCTGCCGGGCAAACTGCGCGTTCCGCGCCGTGCCGCAGCGCTGCGCCGCATGCTGGTAAGCCAGGATAAAATCAGCAGTGACCCAATGGCGGTGGTGGACTGGATCAACATGTTCGCGCTGGCCGTTAACGAAGAAAACGCCGCCGGCGGCCGCGTCGTGACGGCGCCAACCAACGGCGCTTGCGGGATTGTTCCTGCAGTGCTGGCGTACTACGACAAGTTTATCCGTGAAGTGAACGCTAACTCGCTGGCACGCTACATGCTGGTCGCAAGCGCGATTGGCTCACTGTACAAGATGAACGCCTCTATCTCCGGCGCTGAAGTGGGCTGCCAGGGTGAAGTGGGCGTGGCCTGTTCAATGGCGGCTGCCGGTCTGGCTGAACTGCTGGGCGCAAGCCCTGCGCAGGTGTGCATCGCCGCGGAAATCGGCATGGAACATAACCTCGGTCTGACCTGCGACCCGGTCGCTGGCCAGGTTCAGGTACCGTGCATTGAGCGTAACGCCATTGCCTCGGTGAAAGCGGTAAACGCCGCGCGTATGGCGCTGCGCCGTACCAGCGAGCCGCGCGTGTGCCTCGATAAAGTTATCGAGACCATGTACGAAACCGGTAAAGACATGAACGCCAAATATCGCGAAACTTCTCGCGGTGGCCTGGCGATGAAAGTGGTGGCCTGCGACTAACGTCATCCCCCCAGAGGCCTCGTGCAGTTTTGCGAGGCCTCTTCCCGTTTTATCCCTCGCCAATAGCCTCACTGTGCCGTGAATGTTACCCTTACCGCTCGAATCGTTAGGGAGAACACCTGTGGCCGTCCATTTGCTGATTGTTGATGCACTCAACCTGATACGCCGTATTCATGCCGTTCAGGGTTCCCCCTGTGTGGAAACCTGCCAGCATGCGCTGGATCTGCTGATTGCCCATAGCCAGCCGACTCATGCGGTGGCGGTGTTTGACGATGAGGCACGCAATAGCGGCTGGCGACACCAGCGTCTTCCTGACTACAAGGCGGGCCGCCCGCCGATGCCAGACGATCTGCATGCCGAGATGTCTGCGCTCCGCGCCGCCTTCGAGCTACGCGGGGTTCGCTGCTGGGTCTCCAGCGGTAACGAGGCCGACGATTTAGCGGCAACGCTGGCGGTAAAAGTCGCTGGCGCGGGCCATCAAGCCACCATCGTCTCCACCGATAAAGGCTACTGCCAACTGCTCTCGCCAAACCTGCGCATTCGCGACTATTTTCAAAAACGCTGGCTCGACGTGCCGTTTATCGAAAACGAATTTGGCGTCCAGCCGCATCAGTTGCCGGACTACTGGGGGCTGGCGGGCATCAGCAGCTCGAAAGTGCCGGGTGTGGTGGGCATTGGCCCGAAGAGCGCCACCCAGCTGTTAACGCAGTTTCCCACGCTGGAAGCGCTGTATGAACATCTGGATGAGGTGCCGGAGAAGTGGCGCAAGAAGCTGGTAGAACATCGGGATATGGCATTTTTATGCCGCGATATCGCACGACTGCAGACGGATTTGCATATTGATGGGAATTTGCAGCAGCTAAGGCTGAATAGATAACACCGCCCTGAAGGCGGTGCTGAACCCGGCGTCGCTGCGCTCGGCCGGGCTACAATCCTTAACGCTCGTCGCGACGGCCACCGACAGCGGCCCACAGACGACGCACGTGAACGGTTACCTCTTCGCGGTCATGGTACAGCTGACGCGCCTGAATCTGGGCGTTAATCCCGTTCTCATCAAGCCTTGCCTGGATGTGCGCCAGGTTCTGCGACAGCTCTTCATAGCGCTTTTTCATCGGTAGCTTGAGGTTGAAGATGGTCTCACGGCACCAGCCATTTACCAGCCAATCGGCCATCAGTGAGGCCACTTTCGCTGGCTTCTCAACCATGTCGCACACCATCCACGAGATGTTGCTACGAGTCGGACGATAGCGGAAACCATCTTCGCGCAGCCAGGTCACCTGACCGGTATCCATCAGGCTCTGCGCCATTGGGCCGTTATCCACGGAGGAGACCCACATGTTGCGCTTCACCAGCTGATAGGTCCAGCCACCTGGGCAAGCCCCGAGATCGACTGCGTACATGCCGTTCGCCAGACGCTCGTCCCACTCGTCGGCAGGGATAAAGACGTGGAACGCCTCTTCAAGCTTAAGGGTTGAGCGGCTTGGGGCATCGGCCGGGAACTTCAGGCGCGGAATACCCATGTAAAACGGCGAGTTGTTGTTGCTATAGGAGTACCCGGTATAGCAACAGCCTGGCGCGATAAAGAACACGTGTACCACCGGACGCTTGGCGGTCTCGTACGGTGCCAGCACGTTGGCTTCGCGCAGCGCAGCGCGCAGCGGCACGGTGAATTTGCGGCAGAACTTCATCAGCTCTTTGCTTTCGTTGGTGTCTGCTACTTCAACGCGCAGATCGCCACCTTTCTCCACCACACCCTGCAGCATGCCGACAACCGGGGTCACGCGGTCTTCAGCCGGTAAATCTTTCAGCAGTTCGCCCACCACAATCATCTGACGCGCAAACACCAGCGAGCTAAACGGCAGCTCGCGCGCCAGTTTGTCGGCATCCCCTTCCTGATAGCATTCGAAAATCACATAGCCGGAGTTATCTTTAACGCGCGCAAAGCCAAACACTTCGCGGCGACCGGCTTTATCGGTAATTTCCGCAGCACACTCTTTCTCAAACCCAGGGCGGCAATACAGCACAACCTTATTCATGAACAACACCCTTACGCTTAAGTCGAATCGCACCAATCAACATCAAAACCCAACCGGCGAGGAAGCTGACGCCGCCCACCGGGGTAACATACGCCCACAGGCGTAAATGGGAGAGCGCGAGGCAGTACAGGCTACCGCTGAACATCACGGTACCCAGCGCCAGAAACACGCTGCTCCAGTAGAACCAGATACTAATGCGGCGCTGCATCGCCACCGCGAGTCCGAAAATCGCCAGAGTGTGGAACGCCTGATACTCCAGGCCGGTCTGGATCCAGCCCATTTCCACAACGCCCAACGATTTACTCAGCACGTGCGCGCCAAACGCGCCCAGTGCGACAAAGATAAAGCCGCTGATAGCGGCAAAAATCAGCATAAAACGGCTGGTCATGGTATTACCCTAAATTCATTTATTGTTCGTAACGGAAACGGAACGTTTCTTGTTCATGGGCCGCTTTCGCCAGTATCCACTGTCGAAAGGCCGCTATTTTACCCAGTTCAGCCTGACTGTCATGACAAACCAGATAAAACGCATTCTTACTGACCAGAACATCATTAAACGGGCACACCAGACGGCCTGCCTCAATTTCAGACTGCGCCATCACGTTGTTCGCGAGCGCAACCCCCTGTCCGTGGATGGCAGCCTGTAGCACCATGGCGCTATGGCTGAAGATCGGTCCCTGTTGTACGTTGATATGGGTGAGCCCCAGCTGGCGCGTATACGTTTGCCAGTCGCGGCGGGAAGCATCATGCAGCAGCGTGTGTTTAGCGAGATCGGCAGGCGTCTTTAACGCTTTCTCGCCGGTCAGCAGCAGTGGGGAGCAGACGGGGAGCAGATACTCAGCGTACAGTTTTTCCACGCGTAGCCCCGGCCAGTTGCCGCGACCATAAAAAATCGCCACATCTACGTCGTCCGCAAGCTTATCTTCCTGGCGGTCTACGGCCTGGATTCTGACATCAATTCCCGGATAAGCTGAGTTAAAGCTTGAGAGACGCGGCACCAGCCACTGAATCGCAAAACTGGGCAATAAACTGACGGTTAACGCCCCTTTCGCGCTTCGTGCCTGTAGTTTACGCGTTGCCTCTGTTAATTGCGAAAAGATCTCTTTGATATCCTGAAAATAGCTCTGCCCTTCTTCGGTCAGAAGCAGAGAACGATTGCGCCGCCGGAACAGCTTCAGCCCCAGAAAATCCTCAAGAGACTTGATTTGGTGGCTTACTGCGGCCTGCGTCACAAAAAGCTCATCGGCCGCGCGCGTGAAGCTTAAATGGCGTGCGGCTGCATCAAATACACGTAATGCATTAAGAGGTGGCAAACGCTTTGACATGGTCCCAGAACTCAATTGTTAACTGAATTTAACAAATAGGAAACAACGGTTAACCTATTAGTTTTTTTTATCTGAGCCATTATAATTTGTCCGTTGAGCTTCTACCAGCAAATACCTATCATGGCGGCACTTCCTGAGCCGGAACGAGAAGCTTTTTTTGGAATGCGTGTTCTGAAGGGCTTTTGGCTTACGGTTGTGATGTTGTGTTGTTGTGTTTGCAATTGGTCTGCAATTCAGATCACGGTAGCAAGGCTACCCTTTTTCACTTCCTGTACATTTACCCTGTCTGTCCATAGTGATTAATGTAGCACCGCCTATTTGCGGTGCTTTTTTTTGCCTCAAATTCCCCCGAACCGCTCGTCAAAGTTGAAAGCCGGGCAAAATTGCGCGACGATCTCCTTATTGATATGAGGAATTTCATGAACGCCTTCTCCCCCGCGCACTTTCGCGCCCAGTTTCCCGCCCTGCACGATGCCGGGGTGTACCTTGATAGCGCCGCCACCGCGTTAAAACCGCAGGCGGTTATCGAGGCGACAACAAATTTCTACTCGCTGAGCGCGGGTAACGTTCATCGCAGCCAGTTTGCTGAAGCACAGCGCCTGACCGCGCGCTATGAGGCCGCCCGCGACCAGGTCGCCGGTTGGCTCAACGCGCCAAGCGGCAAGGATATCGTCTGGACGCGTGGAACCACCGAAGCCATCAATATGGTAGCCCAGTGCTACGCACGCCCGCGTCTGCAACCGGGCGATGAAATCATCGTCAGCGTCGCCGAGCACCACGCCAACCTGGTGCCGTGGCTGATGGTCGCCCAACAGACCGGCGCGAACATCGTCCAGCTACCGCTAGGCGCCGATCGCCTGCCCGACGTTGAACGGCTAACCGCGCTGATTACCCCACGCAGCCGTATTCTGGCGCTGGGGCAGATGTCCAACGTCACCGGCGGCTGCCCCGATCTGGCCCGCGCTATCACCCTCGCCCATCAGGCGAATATGATAGTGATGGTCGACGGCGCACAGGGTGCCGTCCACTTTCCGGCGGACGTGCAGGCGCTGGATATCGATTTCTACGCTTTCTCCGGTCATAAGCTTTACGGGCCAACCGGCATCGGTGCGCTGTATGGTAAAAGCGAACTGCTCGATGCCATGACTCCGTGGCTCGGCGGCGGCAAGATGATAAGTGAAGTGACTTTCGATGGCTTCACCACGCAACCGGTGCCCTATCGCCTGGAAGCGGGTACGCCAAACGTCGCCGGGGTGATTGGCCTGAGCGCGGCGCTGGAGTGGCTGTCCGAAATTGACATGGTACAGGCCGAATCCTGGAGCCGGGGTCTGGCGACGCTTGCGGAAGAAGAACTGGCAAAACGGCCGGGCTTTCGCTCCTTCCGCTGCCAGGACTCCAGCCTGCTGGCCTTTGATTTTGCTGGCGTTCACCACAGCGATATGGTGACGCTGCTGGCGGAATACGGCATTGCGCTGCGCGCCGGTCAGCACTGCGCTCAGCCGCTGCTCGCGGCGATGGGCGTGAGCGGTACGCTGCGCGCCTCGTTTGCCCCTTACAATACGCAGGACGACGTACAGGCGCTGGTCAGCGCCGTCGATCGTGCGCTCGAACTTCTGGTGGATTAATGACGATGCCTTTACTCGCCGAACACCCGTTCGGCACCCGCGTAACGCCTGAGACGTTGCGCCAGCAGTTTGCGGCGCTATCGCAGTGGGAAGAGAAATATCGCCAGCTGATCCTGTTAGGGAAAAAGCTTCCAGCGCTCTCGGATGAGCTTAAAGCGCAGGCGCGCGAGATCCCTGGCTGCGAAAACCGCGTCTGGCTGGGCTACACTCAGACGCCAGACGGTGCGCTGCACTTCTTTGGCGATAGCGAAGGTAGGATTGTACGCGGCCTGCTGGCCGTGCTGCTGACGGCGGCGGAAGGCAAACAGCCGGCAGAGATTCTGGCAGACGATCCGCTCAACCTGTTCGATGAACTGGGGCTGCGCGGTCAACTCAGCGCCTCACGCACTCAGGGCCTGACGGCCCTAAGTGAGGCGATGATGGAAGCCGCGCGTCAGGCGCTGGCCTGACGTGCCGCTTTCGCGAGCATTTTCTTCAGCGCATGGGACACCGCTACGAAGCCAAAGGTGGCGGTAACCATGGTCGCCGCGCCAAACCCGGCGGCGCAGTCCATGCGCTTCGGCCCTTCCGCCGGGATTTTCATGGCACAGACCAAACCGTCCGCCTGTGGGTACACCAGCGCTTCAGTTGAGAAGACGCAGTCCACGCCAAGCTTGCCTTTGCTGTTCTTCACCACGCCAAAATCGCTTTTCAGCCGCTCGCGCAGCTTCGCCGCCAGCGGGTCCTGAATGGTTTTCGCGAGGTCACTCACCTGAATCTGCGTCGGGTCAATCTGCCCGCCCGCGCCGCCGGTGGTAATCAGCGGTACCTTATAACGACGACAGTAGGCAATCAGCGCCGCTTTCGGGCGAATGCTGTCGATAGCATCCACCACGTAGCTGTAGCCCGCTCCCATGTACTCAGCGACGTTATCCGGCGTGACGAAATCGTCCACCACGGTGACGCGGCACTCGGGGTTAATCTGCCGGATACGCTCGGCCATCACTTCCGCTTTCGCCAGCCCGACGTTACCGCCAAGGGCGTGAATCTGACGGTTGGTGTTGGTGACGCAGACGTCATCCATATCGATAAGCGTGATCGCACCAATGCCGGTACGCGCCAGCGCTTCCGCCGCCCAGCTACCTACGCCGCCGATACCGACCACGCACACGTGCGCATCAGCAAAAACCTGCAGCGCTTTTTCACCGTACAAACGTGCCGTGCCGCCAAAACGCTGGCGCCAGGCGTCACTGATAACCACAGACATAAAACCTCAAATTCATTGATATCGAGCATTCCCGGCGTCGCGTTGCTCGGCCGGGCTACAAGACTTAACCGCTAAACACATTCCCGCCGCTGGACGCCGTTTTCAGCACCCATACGCGGCCGTAGTGATTATACCAGCCTGCGCGATGCCCGGCATCCGGGCCGATGCCCTGGTAGATGTCGAAGTGCTGGCCCTTAATCGCGCCGCCAACATCCAACGCCACCATCAGGCGCAGCTCGTACTGACCGTTAAACTTACCGTTATTGTCGAGTTGCGGCACTTCAGCCAGCAGCGTCGTGCCCGGCGGAATGATGCTGCGGTCAGACGCCACGGAGGCGCGGCCAATCAGCGGTACGGCGCTAGCGCCTTTCACCGGGGCAAACGACTGCGGTTTAAAGAAGACGAATGAGGGGTTTTGCTCGAGCAGTTCGCGGACTTCCGCTTCGCTGTGGGTTTCACCCCAGTGGCGGATCGCCTGCATCGACATATCTTCACGCTTCACTTCACCACGGTCGATCAGTACCTTACCGATGCTTTTATACGCCCAGCCGTTTTTGCCCGCGTAGCTAAAGAAGTTCAGCGGAGAACCATCACCGAAATCAATATAACCGCTGCCCTGCACATCCATGATGAAGTTATCCATCAGCGAATTACTGTAGGCCAGTATGTAGTCATCGCTCAGCCCACCGGCATAAATGCTGGCGCGGGACGGCAGCTTGCCGCGTTTAGGAGGCATGCGGTAGATCGGGTACTGGAATTCGCCCTGCCGCGTATGGCGCGCCTGGACAACCGGGGTGTAGTAACCGGTAAACTGTACGTTGCCGTAGTTGTCGGTCCCTTCCATCTGCCAGGCATCAATGCCGTACTGACGCATGGTGCGGGTATCGCCACCGGCCAGCAGCCACTGCTGCACGGCGCTATAAAGGTTGCTCTGGTTGCCGTAAAGGCGCGGAGAGGCGTTACGAATCTCATTTAACTGCTGCGCAAAGTCACCCGCGTTAATTGGCGCGCCGACGGCATCAGGTTGATTCACGAGTGAGAAAGGCTGGGTGAGTTTCCCGTCTTTATACTGTTGACCGCGATCGGTCGGTTTTGACGAACAGGCGGCTAGCATTGCCAGCAGTGCGCCCGTTGCCACATATTTGGCCCAACGTCCTTTCATGGTATTTTGTGTTCCGCATAGTCGAAAGTGCCCGGTGAAGATAACAAACCCCCAGGGGTATTGAAATGCGAACGCGACCCACGGTAACCAATTCGCACAAAAAAAGCGCAAATTGCGTCGTATCCGTACAACTTATAAAAAAATGAGTGATTTGCCGCAAAAATGGTTGCAACAAATGCTGAGCAGAGTATAGTGCGCATCCACGGACGCGGGGTGGAGCAGCCTGGTAGCTCGTCGGGCTCATAACCCGAAGGTCGTCAGTTCAAATCTGGCCCCCGCAACCAATTAAAATCAGAAGCAGTAACGTTACTCGATGGAAGAGTAATGACGGACGCGGGGTGGAGCAGCCTGGTAGCTCGTCGGGCTCATAACCCGAAGGTCGTCGGTTCAAATCCGGCCCCCGCAACCAATTAAAATCTGATGCAAGTTTACTCGATGAAGAGTAAAGACGGACGCGGGGTGGAGCAGCCTGGTAGCTCGTCGGGCTCATAACCCGAAGGTCGTCGGTTCAAATCCGGCCCCCGCAACCAATTAAAATGACACCCACATGGGTGTTTTTTTTTGCCTGTCATTCAGCCTTCCGGCTACTCTGCGCCACCCTTTCGAATGGCGCATTCCCGCACACTACGCTTCTTTATGCTCGCGCATAATCGTATAAATCTTTTCGATATCAATATGCTGACGCATTGATGCCGCCAGAATATCAAACTGCTGTGTCTTATAACGCGCATAGTGAAGATCATTATCCAGCGCCGCCAGCCCTTTACGCCCACGCAGGCCGTTGACCAGCGTACGGGTAAATTCGTCGCTATCAAACAGGCCGTGAAGATACGTACCGAAAACCAATCCGTCCTCACTGACCGCGCCGTCAGCGCTGTACTGGCCGTTTTTGCAGAGCTGCATCAACGCACAGCCCGTGCCTGACGGCGTAGTCTCACCCATATGAATCTCATAGCCACGTAACGACAGACCTGACACTGGCGCCAGCCAGCCCGGCAGCGCATCGCTAAGCATCGCCGTCGCCTGAGTGGTGGTTTTCGTCGGCGCAAAACGCGTCACCACGTTCAGCAGTCCCAGGCCGGGCAAGGTCCCCAACCCCGATTCGACGTCATCGGTAAGCGTATCGCCAAGCATTTGATAGCCGCCGCAGATCCCCAGCACCGGCACGCCCTGACGTTGCGCCTGTAAAATCCCGTGCGCCAGACCGCTATCCTGCAACCACAGCAGATCGCCCAACGTATTTTTACTGCCAGGCAGGATAATCAGGTCCGCGCCGGACAAATCTTCCGCATGCCGGACGTAGCGCACCCGCACGTCCGGCTGGGCCGCCAGCGCGTTGAAGTCGGTAAAGTTGGAGATATGCGGTAGCTGTACCACCGCCACATCAATCTCATAGGCTCCGGTATGACGGTATTTGCCCTTTTGCAGCGCCACGCCGTCCTCGTCTTCCAGGTCAACGTCCAGCCACGGCATGACGCCCAATACCGGCACGTTGGTCAGCGCTTCAATCTGTTCAATGCCGGAGTGCAGCAGCGAAACATCACCGCGAAACTTATTAATAATCACCCCTTTCACCCGCGCCCTTTCGTGCTCATGCAGCAGCGCCAGGGTGCCGTAGATAGAGGCAAACACGCCGCCGCGATCGATGTCGGCTATCAGAATCACCGGGCACTGCGCCATCTCGGCCATGCCCATATTGACGATATCACGGTCGCGCAGGTTAATTTCTGCCGGGCTGCCCGCCCCTTCCAGAACCAGCACGTCAAACTCGCTCGCCAGACTCTGGTAAACCGCCATGATCTGCTCACGCAACCGCGGCTTGTAATCGTGATAGCTGACGGCATCCATGCTGGTTGCTACCTCGCCCATCAGCACAATCTGCGCTTTGCGGTCGCTGGTTGGCTTGAGCAGAATCGGGTTCATTCGCACGTCTGGCGCGATGCCCGCCGCTTCAGCCTGAAAAATCTGCGCGCGCCCCATCTCTTTGCCGTCCGGCGTAATACCGGAGTTGAGCGCCATATTCTGCGACTTAAACGGCGCGGTGCGCAGGCCGTCCTGATAGAAGATGCGGCACAGCCCCGCCACCAGCATACTTTTGCCAACATCAGAGGCGGTACCTTGCAGCATTATGGCCTGGGTCATCGATTTCCTCGTTCACGCATTTGACGGAAAAACTCCGCCTCGGTTTTACACAGCGGCAGCCCCAGCTCCGCATGCAGCTTCACCAGCCACGGCTGGCTCAGCCCCGCCTGTTCAATCAGCGCGGTACGGGCAAACACCTCGCCCGGCTCCCCCTCGGCCAGCACTTCGCCGTGGCGCAGCACGTACACCGCGTCGCTGACCTCATAAATTAAATCAATATCGTGACTGGAAATCACCACATGATTGCCCTGCGCCACGATGCGCTTGATGATTTCAATCATCTGCGCGCGCCCGGAGGGGTCCAGCCCGGCGGTCGGTTCGTCCAGCAGTAGGTATCGCGCCTGCAATACCAGCGCGCTGGCAATCGCCACCCGCTTTTTCTGCCCGTGGCTCAGACACTGAATCGGCTGCTGACGGAAGTGCTGGGCATCGACCAGCGTCAGCGCATCGTCTACCCGGCGAGCAATCTCATCCTCCGCCACGCCGAGATTACGCAAGCTGAAAGCGATGTCGCTATCAATATCGGTGTAGAAAATCTGCTGGTCCGGGTCCTGAAATACGGTCGCTACCTGCTGGCGCAGCGCCAGCAGCCCGCGCTTGCTGTAGTCCAGCGGCTTGCCTTGCCACAGCACCGCGCCCTGCTGCGGGCGCAAAAGCCCGCTGAGATTCATAAACAGCGTCGATTTCCCGCAGCCGTTGGCCCCAACGAGGCCGGTGACGGCCTGGCGCGAGAAGTCCAGCGTCAGCCCTTTAAGCGTCGGTTCCTGCTGGTAGCGAAACCAGAGGTCAGTGGTAGCCAGCATGGCGTTCCTTAGAGGTGAAAATCACCCTGATACAGTTTGATATCCAGCACGGTACTCATCTGCTGATAGCGGATTAACACACGCGTAAACAGCAGGCTCACCAGCATCGCCAACGAGCGATAGCCCAGACGGACGTTACGATAACCAAAGCGCAGCGTCTGCGCCCGGTGAATCGCCATCGCCTCATCCAGCAGGATAAAGATAAAGCGCCAGGTCAGCAGGATCTGCTCGATCAGCAGGCGCGGCACACGGCCGCGCTTGAGCAGCACGATAAGCTGCGGGAACGGCAGGTTCAGCACCAGCCAGAAGGTCGCGGACAATGCCGCCAGGCTACGCCAGAAGGTCTCGTTGGCGGTCGCTAGCCCGGCAGCGGTAATGCCGAGCGAGAACGACCCCAGCGGCACGCTGACCAGCAGCGCGTGTGGGTCGCGGCTGACGCTAAAGATAATCGTCACCACCCCCACCAGCAGAAAACCCAGCGGCAGCGCCATCCAGCGGAGCCAGCGCCACAGCGAGATGCGCAGCAGCCAGCAGGTAAAGCCCGCCGTCAGCGCCATCAGCAGCGCCTGCCCCAGCGGCGGCAGGCTAAAGGCCAGCACCATCATCAGCAGCCAGAGCAGAAACTTACGCTCTGGGGCGACGTGAAACCAGCGGCTCTGATAGCTCAGCCGATCAAGCCCGGTCATCATGGCGCTGGCGGCCCTTGTAGTAGCCAAGAATATAGAAGATCACCGCCGCGCCGAGGGAGCCTTGCAGGGTAAACAGCAGGCTCTCAATCTCGCCGCTCGCGGGTTCATACAGCGGGTGGAACCACGGCTCATAGCCAGGATCCACGGCGGTAATCACCCCTTCAGCCTGATCGTCCGAGCCGCCGTATTCGCCACCGTGGTTGATAAAGAACGGCAGGATAACCAGCGCAATCACCATCGCCAGCAGAATTAATGTCTTTTTCATCTTAGCGTCCCTCAGTGGCGATCAGCTGTCGCTTGGTTAACTGGTCGTAGATCATCACCGTCAGCAGACCTTCGGCAATGGCGATTGGAACCTGAGTCAGGCAGAAGATCCCCATAAATTTCAGGCTCGATCCCACAAAGCCCGTCTGCGGATCCGGGAAGGCCACGCCAAGCTGGAGTGAGGTGACAAAGTAGGTCGCCAGATCCGCCAGCATCGCGCACAGGAACACCGACACATCGCGGCGAAACCCGGCCTTGCAGGCCATTTTCCACACCAGATAGCCGACGATTGGCCCAATTACCGCCATCGACATACCATTAGCGCCGAGCGTCGTCAGGCCACCGTGCGCCAGCAGCAGCGCCTGGAACAGCAGGACGATAGCGCCGAGAATGGCCACCACGCCCGGCCCAAACAGGATAACCGCCAGCCCGACGCCGGTTGGGTGCGAACAGCTACCGGTAACCGAGGGGATTTTCAGCGCCGAGAGCACGAAGATAAATGCCCCGCACAGCGCCAGCAGCACCTTCTGGTTGCTGTCCTCCTGCACGATGCGACGCAGGCGCACCAGCCCGTACCACAGGCACGGTAAAAACAGCAGCCACCAGGCCAGCGCCCACATCGGCGGCAGGAACCCTTCCATGATGTGCATCGCAAAGGCTTCTTGTGGCACCACCAGCAGCAGTACCGCCGCTGCGAATCCGCTGAGCGACAGTCGCTTCAGCTGTTGTTCCAGTTTCATTGTCCTTGCTCCCACTGTTTATTCACCAGAATGGTGGAGAAATACGGCAACGACAGGTCGTCAGCGACCTCACCTAACTGCCGCCAGCACTGCTCGCCGGGCAGCGTCGCCTCGGCCATCAACAGCGCGTTATCCAATAAACCTGCTTTAGCCAGCAGCGCTTTGATGCGCGGGAAACGGCCGTAGACTTTCATCAGCACCAGGCTGTCGTGCTGCGCCAGCGCGCGCTCAATCTCGTCTTCCGGCGCGGTACAGGCCACCACCGCCAGCGACTGTTGTTCCATCGCCAGCGGCGTTTTACTGCGGGCGGCAATGGCGGCGAAGGAGGTCACGCCGGGGACAATCTCCAGCCACTCCGGGCTGCCGATGCGCTGGAGTAAAAAGACCCAGGTGCTGAACAGCATGGCATCGCCGAGGGTGATAAAGCCGACGTTTTTCCCGGCTTCCACTTCACGCACCAGCGCCGCCGAAACGTCGTCCCACACCGCCTCTTTTTCGGCGCTGTCGGCACTCATGGGGAAGTGGCAGCAGCGCACCTCGGTCTGTTCACCGAGGTATTCACGCACGATGGAGAGCGCCAGGCTGTCGCCCCCCTTGCGCCCTGCCGGGGCGTAAAGAATATCCAGCGAGCCCAGAATGCGCGCCGCGCGAACGGTAATCAGGTCAGACGCACCCGGACCGGTGCTTAGGGCGTACAGTTTGCCGCTCATGCTGCCTCCAGAGACTGCTGCAGATGTTCAACGAACATGGCGCGCACCACCGGGTTTTCGCCCAGCCCGCACAGCCACGGCGTTGCCGGAATGCCCGCCGCGTTAAACAGCGTTTTCCACGAATCCTCTTCGTCAGAGGCCATGTCGTTGATGGCGTGATCGCCCGCCACCAGCATCAGCGGCATCAGGTGGACGGCGCTGACGCCCTCTTTGCTCATACTCTCAATCAGCACGTCTACTTCCGGGTAACTCTCCACCGCGCCGACTCGCGCCGGGAAACGCTGGGCAGTCATCATATGGTCGAGGCAGGCGTAGGCGGCAAAGGCGTGGTGGCTGGCACCGTGGCCCATAAACACCACCTTTTCGTTGGCATTCAGCGCAGGCATCTGCTGGGTCAGCGCGTCCATCAGACGCACATAGTCGTCGTGGCCACTCAGCAGCGGCGTGCCGAGCGTCAGGCGTTTAAACCGCGGGCGCAGGCTCTGCACTTCGCGGGCAATTTTTTCATATTCGTCGCCGTTGATGATGTGCAGTGACTGCACCGCTACGTCTTCGTATCCGAGATCCGCGAGCTTTTGCAGCGCTTCCAGCGGCGTATCGGTTTCAATGCCGTCGCGCGTTTTCAGCTTGCGGATGATCATGCCTGAGGTAAAGGCGCGGAACAGGTCGCGGTCGGGGCAGCTGGCCGCCAGCTCGCGTTCGCAGGCAACAATATTCTTCTCGCAGGTATCGTGGTAGCTGGTGCCGAAGCTCACCACCAATAGGGCTTTTTTCATGCTTGATTCCTTTTGTCGTCGGCCTGCCAGCGCGCTAAGCGCTCGGCGAAAGCGGACTGACTTTCCAGTAGTTCATCGCCGGACACTAGCGGTGCCGGGCGGGTAATCACGATGCAGGGAAGCCCGGCATCCAGGCAGGGCTGCACCTTTTCCAGATAGCCGCCTTCCGCGCCGGAGGCTTTGGTCACCACCACATCGGCGCGGCAATGGCGGTAAAACGCGGCGTTAAACTCGGCGCTGAACGGCGCGCAGATGGCAAAAATTTCGCCCACACCAAAGCCGAGGTCGGTGCACTGCTGCACCACGTTCGGCACCGGCAGCACGCGGGCCAGCAGCGTTTTCTCCGGCAGCCCAGCGCGCCACAGCGCCAGATCTTTGCTGCCGGTGGTCAGCAGCACGCGCTGGCCCAGCGGTTTAATCCGCTCACAGGCTTCATCAATGCTGGTGACGTAGCGCAGCAGCGGGTGCGTCAGTGCGCCCTGCTGATCCGGGCGCTGGTAGCGGCTCAGCAGTACGCCCGCCTCGGTGCACGCATCCAGCACGTTGCGGCTGACCGCTTCGGCGTAAGGATGAGAAGCGTCAATCACCCAGCGCGTACCGTGCTCGCGAAGCCAGGCCACCATTTCCGACTTTTCCAGACGACCGCAGCGCACTTGCCCCTGAATATCCCCCGCCAGCGCTTCCCCCGTGGGGGTGGCTACCGATACGGTGTAGCGCACCTGTGCGGCATCCAGCTGCAGACAAAGCGCGCGCGCATCGCTGGTACCGCCGACCACCAGCACATCACCGAAACTCACAGCACATAGCCTCGCGGTGTGATCATCAGGTCATCCTGCACGTAGGTGGTTTTGTTGCCGACGATGACCAGGCTGGTCATATCCACCGGTTCAAAGTCCATCGTGCCGAGGGTCGTCAGCCATTTTTCCTGCTTTTTACGCCCGGCGGACTTCACCACGCCCACCGGCGTATCGGCACTTTTGACGGCGGAGAGCAGTTCAAAAGCGCGCGCCAGATGCCCTTCACGGCCCCGGCTGCGCGGGTTATAGAAGCAGATAACAAAGTCGGCTTCCCCGGCGGCGATAATGCGTTTTTCAATTACCGGCCACGGGGTGAGCAGGTCGCTCAGGCTGATATGGCAGAAGTCGTGCATCAGCGGCGCGCCCAGCAGCGAGGCCGCGGCAATACTGGCGGTCATGCCTGGAATCAGGCGCACTTCCACGTCCAGCTTCTGTTTGCTCACCAACTCCAGCACCAGCCCCGCCATGCCGTAAATGCCCGCGTCGCCGCTGCTGATCAGCGCCACGTTGTGCCCCGCCTGCGCCAGCTCAATCGCCGCCTGGCAGCGTTCAATCTCTTTGCACATGCCGGTTTTAATCACCTGCTTGTCGCCGGTAAAAGCCTTCACCAGATGGGTATAGGTTTTGTAGCCCACGACGATTTCCGCCGCCTGCAGCGCCTCGACGGCTTCCATGGTCATCATGGCCTGCGAGCCAGGGCCGATTCCGATTACGCTTAACATCTGTCTGTTACTCCCAAGGTAATGGTGATGCCCTGTTCACGCAGGGTCTCGCCTACTAGATTTCCGTTACTCATCCGCCACGCTGACGGACCAGAAACGCTGCCCACCCCGACCGTCTGCTTCACAAACAGCGAGGAGGGAAAACGGTGTTCGTGTTCGCACAAGGCAGCCACGCTAAAAATGTCAAACGGCACATCGAGGTTGCTCGCCAGCTGTATCAGCCCCAGTTCATCCTGCTTCACAACAATGCTGCCGATGGCTTTCAGCGCCAGCGGGTCGAGGTGATGTGCAGCAAGCTGGCGATGGAGCAGTTCGCTTATCAACGCGCAGGGCGTTCCACGGCGACAGCCAATGCCCGCCACGATGCGCCGTGGCACCAGCTTCCAGTGCGGCAATGGCAGCGCCGGCAGCGTGTCGCGCAAGGTGATGCACACCAGCGCATCCAACGGCGGGAGCGCGTTAAGGTCGGTCACGGTGATAAACCCGCGTCGGTCGCAGCGACTCACCGCCTCCGTCAGCGGTTCATCCCACCACAGGCCAACACGCTGCTGACTGACCAGCATCTGGTTGACGGTTTTCACCGCCGAGCGGAAGTCGTGCATCCGCGCATTGAGCTGGCAGGCCAGCGTATCCAGCGCCGCCACGTCGTTGACGTCTGTCGCGGTGGTGATAACCGGGTCAACGCCGAGAATGCCCGCCAGATGCCGGGCGAGGTCATTCGCCCCGCCGATATGCCCGGAGAGCAGGCTAATAACGTGCTGGCCGCGCTCATCAATCACCACCACCGCCGGGTCGTGGAATTTATCCACCAGCAGCGGCGCAAGCGTGCGCACCGCAATCCCGGTTGCGCCGATAAAAATCAGCGCCGTATCGCGTTGAAACGCCTGACCAACGCTGGCAGCAAAGCTACCGTCAAACGGCAGAAATCCCGGCTCTACCAGCCCTTCGCGGGTGTAGCAGGCCATCGGCAGCACTGCGCTAAGCCGTTTTGCCAGCGCCACGCCGCCGGGGGTCAGGCAGAACAGCGCAATGCGCTCAGGCTTTGCGGTATTCATGGCTAAAATCAGCGGCGTAGAGGCGCGAGTAGTGGTACTCCTCGCCGAGGAAGTCGCCGACCAGAATCAGCGCCGTTTTGCGGATGTCGGCGTCGCGCACTTTGTCGGCGATATCCGTCAGCGTGCCGCGTACGGTCTGGCTCTCGGGCCAGGTGGCCTTGTAAATCACTGCCACCGGCGTGGTCGCCGGGTAGCCGCCGTCAATCAGCCGCTCGGCGACTTTGTTGATGCGCTGCACGGAGAGGTAAATCGCCATCGAGGTACGGTGCTGGGCAAAGGACTCCAGCTGCTCGCGTTCCGGCACCGGGGTGCGCCCTTCGAGACGAGTGATGATGAGGCTCTGCGACACTTCCGGCACCGTGTACTCGACGCCCAGTTCTGCCGCCGCGCCGAGAAACGCGCTCACGCCCGGCACCACCTGCCAGTCAATGCCGCGACGGGTCAGCTCTTCCCCCTGCTCACGCACCGATCCGTACAGCGACACGTCGCCCGTTTGCAGGCGCACCACCGTTTTACCGGCCTTCACGCCCGCTTCCATCAGGTCGAGAATTTGCTCAAGGTGCAGCTTAGCGCTGTCGTGGCACTCGGCCTCTGGCGGGCAGTAGCTCAGCAGTTCGGGGTTAATCAGCGAACCGGCGTAAATCACCACCTGCGCCTGTTGCAGCAGGCGATAGCCTTTCAGGGTGATAAGCTCGCGGTCACCGGGGCCAGCGCCCACAAACCAGACGCTGCGGGGGTCAAAGGCTTCAGCCATGATGTTCTTCCTTCTGACAGGCGATAACAAAAACGGGATTATTCGGTTTGAAATAGTGGCCGCTGCCGAGGGCGGTCATGGCGGAAACGCTCAGTTGCTGGCAGTCCAGCGCCGTGACGTTGGCCTGGCGCAGGTGGTCCAGCGCCTCATGCAGGTTCTCCTGCAAAATAAAGGTCATCACCAGCCGCCCGCCGGGGCGAAGATGATGCAACGACCAGTCAATCAGCGCCCGCAAATGGCCGCCGCTGCCGCCCATAAAAATGGCGTCGGCAGGCTCGACGGCAACCTCAGGCGCTTCGGCTGCAACCAGTGTGATATTGCCGCAGGCAAAGCGTTCGCAGTTTTCCGCCAACAGGCGCAGCGCGGCCGGGTTGCGTTCAATGGCGGTGACGGTAAGCGTGGGATTTTGCAGCGCCGCCTCAATGGAGACGCTGCCGGTGCCGGCGCCGATATCAATCAGGTGGCTGGCCCGGTGCAGTTCCAGTTTGGCCAGCGCCAGCGCGCGTACTGCCTCTTTGGTCATCGGCACCTTTTCGCCGCGTAAAAACAGCTCATCTTTCATCGAGGATCACCACCGTGTTCATCTCATAGTCGCTCTCCACGGCGCTGACCGGCAGCCAGTGGATACGTTCGTTGTCCTGCGCCAGGTTCTCGCCAATCACCATCCAGCGATGCCCTTTACCCCGCGCCACCAGCGCCTCGGCGATGGCTTTTGGGCCGCAGCGTTTATCGGTAACCATCGCCACTTTGCGATGGCTCGCCAGCATGTCGAAGTCCACCTCGCGCCCGTGGCTGCTGGTCAGCCACATGTCGTTCATATCAATGCCCGCCTGCGCGCACAGGTACTGCACGGCGCTAACGCCGGGGATCACCCGCACGTTTTCACGGCCAAAATAGGCGATAAGCCGCGTACCAATGCCGTAAAACAGCGGGTCGCCGGAGGCCAGCACCACTACGTTTTGTGCCTGCCGTTCCTCAATCCACCCCAGCACCTGGGCAATGTTGGCCCCCAGCGGGCAGCGTTCGCCGCCAAACGCCGGAAACTGCGCCAGATGACGTACGCCGCCGACCAGCGCATCGGCATGTTTCACCGCATCTGCGGCCAGCGGCGTCATCAGCTGCACGCCCGCTGGGCCCATTCCGACGACGGTTAACATTGCATGTCCTTGACGATCTCGTTGACCGGGCGGTTGCTGCCGAGGATCTGGTTATCAAAAGCGAACATGATGGCATCGCAGATGGGCGGGTTTTGCGTGAAGCGCAGCCGCTCCAGCACGCGCTGGCAGATGCGGGCGGCAAGGTGGTTGTAGATTTTCTGGAAGCCGTAGGCGTCGATATGCTCCATAGCGGCTTCAGTGGTATCGCACTCGCTTACCAGGGTGAGCAGTTCAAGCGGCGCGCCGAGCAGCGCCAGATGGGCGACCAGCGTCTCCATGCGTCCGTCGGCGATATGGCTGTGGGTGTGGAAAATTCCGGCGGCGATTTTAACCAGCTTGCCTGGGTGGCCAATCAGCACAATCTGGCGGAAGCCAAGGCGCACCGACTCTTCAATCATGTAGCCGACGAAGTTGCTCATGGTAACCACCACCTGCGAGTCAATGCCCATCTGCTCGCGCACGAAGCGCTCACCGTGGTTGCCCGGCACCAGCACCACACGCTCCAGCCCAGCGGCGCGCTTCATCTCCAGCTCCAGCGCCAGCGAGCGTTTCCAGCTCTCTTCCGACATCGGCGTCACGATGCCGGTAGTGCCGATAATCGAAATGCCGCCCAGAATGCCCAGCCGCGCGTTATAGGTTTTCTTCGCCCGCTCTTCCCCTTCCGGGGCAAAAATCTCCACCTCGGCGCCGCGCGCCGGGCCAATCGCCTCACGGACGGCGGTTTCAATAGTGTGTCGCGGGGTGCGATTAATCGCCGCGCTGCCGATGGGCAGCCCGATGCCTTTACGGGTGACGGTACCCACGCCCTCACCGCCGCGCAGGGTAATTTCACCGCTGTCGTTGACGGTGACGCGGGCGAAAATCAGCATCCCGTGGGTGGCGTCGATATCATCGCCGCCATCTTTGCGGATGGCGGCAATACCCTGCTGGCCTTCGACGTGCGGTGATTCAACGTTCAGGTTCAGCGTCACGCCCGACGGCGTGACAATCGAAACCTGGTGAATCAGGTGCTGGCGCATCACCATCAGCGCAGCCACTTTCGCCGCCGCCGTGGCGCTGGAACCGGTGGTGTAGCCTTTGCGCAGCGCTTTGCCGTTATGCCACACCGGGGCGTCGAAGGCGGGTTCGCTCATCGCGCCCCCTGCAGATGGTAAAGAATGGCGTTGACGATCGCCGCCGCCACGTTGCTGCCGCCTTTACGTCCCAGCGCGGCAATGCCCGGCAGGCCGCTTTTGCTCAGCGCCTCTTTGGATTCCGCCGCGCCGACGAAGCCAACCGGCACGCCGATTACTCCGCCAACTTCCAGCTCTTGATGCTCCATCAGACGGAACAGCGCGGTCGGCGCGTTGCCAAAGACAAACACTTTGTCACCCTCTTCTTTGGCGGCGATATCCACCGCCGCCATCGAACGGGTAATGCCCTGCGCTTTGGCCTCGCGCACCACGCGTGGGTCGCTGATATAGCAACGGCATTCGCCGCCGAAGGTCGCCAGCAGATTTTTATTAATGCCGGAGAGCGCCATGGTGGTGTCGGTGTAAAGCGTGCACGGGCGGCTCAGCGCGTCGCACAGGCGGGTTAATGCATCCGGCGAGAACCACAGAATATCCAGCCACTCGAAGTCGGCGGTGGTGTGGATCACCCGTTTGATAATCGCTTCGTGCAGCGGACTGGCAAAACGATACTCCGGGCGCGTGTCGGCGATAATCTCGCTGATTATCTCGAAGCTCTTGCTCTCAATCGCTTGCGGTTGCTGGATATAGTTCATGCAGTACTCCTCAGGCCGCGCCGACAAGCCAGAACCTGACTGCCATAAACAGCAGCAGGGCCAGCGTTGACGCTACCCACATCAGTCGAATCGTTCGGGAAATATCATCAATGGCAATCGGGCGATGTTCGTCGCCAATCCACGGCTTATTCACCCGCTCGCCAAAATAGTCGTTCGGGCCGCCAAGGCGAATGCCCAGTGCCCCGGCGACGGCCGCTTCCGACCAGGCGCAGTTGGGGCTGCTGTGATTTTTACGATCGCGCCAGCCGATACGCAGCGCGCGCGCGCCGTTATCACGGCAGATAAAGGCAGCAAGGCCAATCAGCAGCCAGCTCAGGCGAGCGGGAATAAAGTTCGCTACATCGTCGAGGCGTGCGCTCACCATGCCAATGGCCCGGTATTTTTCGTGCTTGTAGCCGACCATAGAATCAAGGGTGTTGACCGCTTTATAGGCCATCGCCAGCGGCGCACCGCCGAGCAGCAGGAAGAAGAGCGGCGCGATAATGCCGTCGACGGTGTTTTCCGCCACCGTCTCCACCACCGCGCGGTTGATCTGTTCCGGCTGTAGCTGCGATGTATCGCGCCCGACAATCCACGACAACTTAATGCGGCTCTCAGAGAGATCGCCAGCCCGCAGCGGGCGTTCGACCGCCTGCGCCGACTGTGCCAGGCAGCGCCCGGCCAGCACGGTGAAAATCATCCATACCTCAACGCCCCAGCCCAGCCACGGATGCACGCGCGCGGCGAGGTGCAGCACGCCCCAGGAAACGGCGTAGGTCAGCCCTACCACCACCAGCCACATCACCCCGCCGCCGATACGCAGCGCAAGGTCGGAATGACAAACCCGACGCACCGCGCGTTGCACGGCGTTAATCAGGTTGCCTATCCAGCGCACCGGATGCGGCCAGTTTTGTGGGTCGCCAATAATGAAATCGAGCCCCCATGCCAGACACCAGGCCAGCAGCGTCATTGGGCGCTCCTTGCGGCGGCAAACCAGTGGTTAAGCATCGACGGGTGCTGGGCGAAATGGAGGTGCAGATAGCTGGCAAAGGTATTCCCGCGCTGCCAGCCGCCGGACCACTGCTGGAGCACCGCGCCATCACGGGTTTTGTGGCACGCCATCACCGCCGGCGTGTGCGCGGTGAAATCGGAATAGTGGAATTCGTGGCCGCGCAGTACATCGCCGGGAGCAGCAAGCAGCGTCTGCTGCAGCGCCTGCGCTTCGCAGTAGCCAAAGCGGGTCAGTCGGGTACCCATTTTGCTGTGGCCGGGCAGAATATCGGCCATCGCGTGGATATCACCGTTTTTATCTTCAAGCGTAGTGCCAAGGTACATCAGGCCGCCGCATTCGGCGTAAATCGCCACGCCGCGCGCGTGCGCGGCGCGCAGTTGCGCCAGCATCGGCCTGTTGCCTGCGAGCGCCTGGGCGTGCAGTTCCGGGTAGCCGCCGCCGAGCCAGATCATCTGGCATTCGGGCAGAACCGCATCATGCAACGGGCTAAAACGCACAATCTTCACGCCAGCGCGCGCCAGCAGTGCCAGATTGTCGGGGTAGTAAAAGTTGAAGGCTTCATCGTCGGCAAGCGCAAGGGTCAGCCCCTCACCGCAAAGCGGCTCCGGCGGCCACTGACCGGCGGGCAGCGCGCTCAGTTCAGTGAGTGCCAGCAGCCTGTCGATATCCAGCGTACGGGACAGCGTCGCGGCAAAATCCTGCCATGGTTGCTTATCAATCGCAGATTCACGGGCGGTCACCAGCCCCAGATGACGTTCGGGCAGCGCCACGCCTTCTGCACGCGGCACGTAGCCCAGCACTGGCAGCGCGCAGTAGCGTTCGATGGCGCTTTTCAACAACTGGAAATGGCTCTCGCTATTGACGCGGTTAACGATAACGCCCGCAATGTTGAGGCTCGGGTCGAAGTGCTGGAAGCCCATCACCGTGGCGGCAATGGAGGTGGAGACCGCTTTTCCGTCGACCAGCAAAATCACCGGGCAGCCTAGCTGTTTGGCCATCGCCGCGCTGCTGCAGTAGTTGGGATCGGTGCCGTAGCCGTCGTACAGCCCCATGACGCCTTCAATCACGGCGATATCGGCCTGCTGCATATGTTCGCTGAACAGCGCATTAAGGATAGAGGGGGGCAGCATGAACGCATCGAGATTGCGGGAGGCAACGCCACACAGCGCGGTGTGCCAGCCGGTATCGAGGTAGTCCGGCCCCACTTTATAGGGCTGAACCCGCAGGCCACGCTGTTGAAGCAGCGTCAGCAGGCCGAGCGCCACCGTGGTTTTCCCACAGCCGCTACCGGTGCCGGCGAGAACGAATGCATGCTGTCTGGCTGCCATACCCTAACCCTGTTCAGGGTGGATTTTGGGTATAGCCACGCGCGCACCCGGCCTGACGACCGTGCGACGCAAAGCAACCCGCTTCCCACCGAAGCTGTTGAAATAAATCAACAGGCAGGTCTTCTGGCTTAGCGTCATCCTCACCCGGCCTTCCCGATCGGTCGATCAGTGGTCATTACGGGGTCGTCAGCATCACAGCAGCGGGGGCTGCGGAGGGTTTACACCTCCTTCCCTGGCACATAACATGCCAAACCTGTTGATTGCAGATTTATGCCGACACGATGGCCCGCATAAAATAAAAGCAGGTTACTCTAGCGCCCCGGTAAAATGATTTCGTTGCGCTGCGACAATACCGGTATATTTATTTACGGTAGTTATATTTGGAACCACAAGGCAAGGGAAATCATGAGCGTTGCGCGCTGTCCGGGCTCCTGTGGAGAGCTGATTCAGGGCTGGATTCTGGGCAGTGAAAAGCTGGTCTCCTGCCCAATAGACTGGTATAGCACGGTGGAAGTGCGCCGGGGAACGCCGCGCCCTGATGAACGCCCGCTGACGCGCCGCATGGTCAATACCCTGCTTGTCCACTGGAATTATCCCCTCGCCCTGAGCCAGACGCTGCGCATTGAAGTGGACTCGACGCTGCCGATTGCCAAAGGGATGGCGAGCAGCACCGCCGACATTGCCGCGACCGCCGTGGCCACCGCTATGCATCTGGGCCATTCACTCAGCGAATCCGAACTCGCTTCGCTCTGCGTCTCGCTTGAGCCAACGGACAGCACCCTATTCCGCGCGCTGACGCTGTTCGACCACCATCATGCCCGCACGCAGATTACCTGCGCGCCTGCGCCTGATTTCGATCTGCTGATCCTGGAAAGCCCGCTGATGCTGCGCACCGCCGACTATCACCGCCTGCCGCGCGAGGCCGCGCTCACGGCCAGCGCCAGCACGCTGCAGCTGGCCTGGGAAAAGGTGCAAGCCGCCTGCGACAGCAACAGCGCCAACCTGATGGGAGAAGCCGCGACGCTCAGCGCCATCGCCAGCCAGACGCTGTTACCTAAGCCGGGCTTTGACGTGCTTTTAGAGATTGTAGAGTCCTGCGGATTATACGGCCTGAACGTGGCCCATAGCGGCAGCGTGGTCGGGCTGATGCTCGACCGTCGCCGTCACGATGTGGAGTATGTGAAATGGTCACTGGCGCAAAGCGGGCTTGCTGAAATCTGGCCGCAGCAGCACCTGCTAAAAGCGGTGGCGGGCGGGGTTCAGCCCAGCACCTGATGCAGCGCGTCCAGCAGCTGCTGGTTTTCCGCCTCGCTGCGAATCGCCACGCGGAAATAGCGCCCGTCCAGCCCCGGATAGTTGGCGCAGCTGCGGATTAAAATCCGCCGTTGCAGCAGCGCATACTGCAGTTCAATCTCCGTGCGTTCACAGCGCAGGAACAGATAGTTGGCCCTGCCCGGATAAACCTTCAGCCCCGGAATACTTTCCAGCGCCCGATAAAATCGCGCCCCTTCCGTATCAAGCCAACGCCATGTGGTCTGTTGATACTCATGGTCGTTCAGCACGATTTCTCCAGCCAACGCCGCAAAAGCGTTGATCGACCACGGCATCTGATGCTGGCGCAGCTGCGCCACCGCTCGTTCATCGCTGTTGAGCAAATAGCCCAGACGCAGGCCGGGGATGGCGTAAAACTTGGTCAGCGAGCGCAGCACCCAGATATGCGGGTTTTGCGCGAGCAGCGGAATAAAGCCCTGCTCGCCGGGAATAAAATCGATAAAGGCTTCGTCGAGAATCAGCGCAATATTCAGCGCCCGACAGCGTTCGGCCACCGCCAGCAGCAGCGCACGTTCCGGCAGCAACCCGGTCGGGTTATTCGGCGTGCAGAGAAACAGGCAGTCCAGTTCTGGGGTTAACGCATCGAGCAGACACGAGGTCAGCTGCCAGCCGTCCTCTTCGCGAAGCGCAAAAGTGTCAATCGCACAGTCGATAGTTTCCAGCGCCCGGCGGTACTCAGCAAAGCCCGGAGCAACCACCATCGCCCGCTTAGGCTTCAGACCATGCACGAGGGTGAAAATGGATTCGGTTTCGCCGTTGCCCGCCAGACACCACGCCGCAGGCACGCCGTGGTGCGACGCCAGCGCCAGGTGCAACTGCTGGTAGTCAACGTCCGGGTAGCGCTCCGCGCAGGAAAGCTGGGCAACGATCGCCTGCTTCAGGCTTTCGGGCATGCCCAGCGGATTGATATTGGCGCTGAAGTCCAGCAACTGGTCGGCGCGCAGGCCCATCAGCGCCGCCGCCTCGCGCGTGTTGCCGCCGTGGGCGCTTTTCAGCCGTGACATCGCCGGTTACCCGCGCCGCGCCAGCGTCGCGCCGTCGGCAAAGTAGGCTTTGATCCCGGCGAGAATAGATTCAGCCACTTCCTGCTGGAAGGTGGCGGTCTTGAGCTTGCGCTCCTCTTCAACGTTACTGATAAACGCCGTTTCGACGAGGATCGACGGAATATCCGGTGCTTTCAGTACCGCAAAGCCGGCCTGCTCAACCTGGTTTTTATGCAGGTCGTTCACCTGCCCCAGCTTTTTGAGCACCGCTTTACCAAACTTCAGGCTGTCGGCGATGGTCAGCGACTGCACCATATCGAACATGGTGTGGTCGACGTAGCGGTCGCCGCTCTTGCTCACACCACCGATTAAGTCCGAGGCGTTCTGGGTCTGGGCAAGGTATTTCGCCGCGGTACTGGTGGCCCCTTTAGTCGACAGGGCAAACACCGATGAGCCGCTCGGCTGGCGGCTGGTGAACGCATCCGCGTGAATGGAGACGAACAGGTCGGCACGCTGCTTCTGCGCTTTCGCCACCCGCACCTTCAACGGAATAAAGATATCTTCGTTGCGCGTCATGTAGGCTTTCATGTTGCCTTCTTTTTCAATCAGCGCACGCAGGCGACGGGCAATTTGCAGCACCACGTCTTTCTCCCGCGTTTTATACAGCCCCACCGCACCGGAGTCTTCGCCGCCGTGGCCAGGGTCAAGCATGATAACAATCGGACGGTCGCGCCCGGCTTTGCCCGGCTGCGGGCCGCTTTGCGACGGCGGCACCTGCTTTTCGAGGTCGCCCTTGTTGTAGTCTTCGAGCAGCGCCAGCAGCGGATCCTGCTGCTCTGTGCTGCTGGCAGGGTAGAGATCCATCACCAGGCGTTCTTTAAAGTTCGCCACCGGCGCAAGGGCGAACAGTTGCGGCTTCACGTCCTGCTTCAGCTCAAACACCATGCGCACCGTTTGCGGATCAAACTGCCCCACCCGCGCGGATTTAATGAACGGGTCATCGCTGCGGATCTGCGCCCCCATGCCTTTCAGCACCGAGTTCAGGTTCACCCCTTCGAGGTCGACCACCAGACGGTCAGGATTGCTCAACGCAAACTGTCGATACTTGAGCTCACGGCTGGACTCCACCGTCACGCGCGTGTAGCTGGACGCAGGCCATATGCGCACCGCCACCACCTGACTGACGGCAGCTAACCCGACCTGACTCACGCTTAACAACCACATGGCACCGGCACCTTGTAGCAGGCGACGACGGCTCAAAGACTGACTTCCCGACATGCTCCATCCCAGGTAAAAAAAGAGAAACAAAGAATTCGCATAATACGATTGACCGAAAACTTTAACCAAAGCCGCATAAACTGTCATCTATAAAAGGGTAAACATTCGTTGGATCAGCGAAATTTGGCCGGAGGTTTTCCAATGTTTAAGCAAATTCTGGCTTGCGTTTCCGCCGAAAACAGAATAAAAATACAGTAATTACGAATAATCATGCATTGAGGGTTGTGCCGTGGTGAAGGAACGTAGAACCGAACTGGTAGAGGGGTTTCGTCATACCGTCCCCTATATTAACGCCCACCGGGGGAAGACGTTTGTCATCATGCTTGGCGGCGAAGCCATTGAGCATGAAAACTTTTCCAGCATCGTCAACGATATTGGCCTGCTGCACAGTTTAGGCATTCGTCTGGTGCTGGTCTATGGCGCGCGCCCGCAGATCGACGCGAATCTGGCCGAGCATCACCATGAGCCAACCTATCACAAACATATCCGCGTCACGGATACGAAAACCCTTGAGCTGGTGAAACAGGCCGCGGGCCTGCTGCAGCTGGATATTACTGCCCGCCTGTCGATGAGCCTGAACAACACCCCGTTACAGGGTGCGCATATCAACGTGGTCAGCGGTAACTTTATCATCGCTCAGCCGCTGGGCGTCGATGACGGCATCGACTACTGCCACAGCGGACGTATTCGTCGTATCGATGAAGAAGCGATTCATCGTCAGCTCGACAGCGGCGCTATCGTGCTGATGGGGCCGGTGGCCGTTTCAGTTACCGGCGAAAGCTTTAACCTGACGTCGGAAGAGATTGCCACCCAACTGGCGATTAAGCTGAAGGCCGAGAAGATGATCGGCTTCTGCTCCTCTCAGGGCGTATTTAACGAAGCGGGCGACATTATCTCTGAGCTATTCCCGAACGAAGCTCAGGCGCGCATTGAAGAGCTGGAAAAAGAGGGCGACTACCTTTCCGGCACCGCCCGTTTCCTGCGCGGCGCGGTCAAAGCCTGCCGCAGCGGGGTACGCCGCTGCCACCTTATCAGCTATCAGGAAGACGGCACGCTGTTGCAGGAGCTGTTCTCCCGTGACGGTATCGGTACGCAGATTGTGATGGAGAGCTCCGAGCAAATTCGCCGGGCGACCATCAACGATATTGGCGGTATTCTCGACCTGATTGCACCGCTCGAGCAGCAGGGCATTCTGGTGCGCCGCTCCCGCGAACAGCTGGAGATGGAGATCGATAAATTCACGATTATTCAGCGTGATAACACTACCATTGCCTGCGCCGCGCTCTATCCTTTCCCGGAAGAGAAAATTGGCGAAATGGCCTGCGTGGCGGTGCATCCGGATTACCGCAGCTCCTCACGTGGTGAAGTGTTACTGCAGCGGATTGCCGCCCAGGCGAAGCAGATGGGGCTTAACCACCTGTTTGTGCTGACGACGCGCAGTATTCACTGGTTCCAGGAACGCGGCTTTAAGCCGGTGGACGTGGAACTGCTGCCGGAGAGTAAGAAGCTGCTGTATAACTATCAGCGCCGGTCGAAGGTGTTGATGACGGATTTGGTGTAAGCCATATATTACGTAGCCCGGGCGAGGCGCTTGCGCCGATCCCAGGGTCGCTGGACGCTCGCCCGGGCTACACCGGGCACCGTGCCAACCTATTCCATCTCTGCAAAAATCGCCGACAGGCCGCTGCGCCGTTCGGTACGCGTGGCGATTGCCTGAATAAGCAGATTTTTATCGGCGTACATCGACAGCCGCGCTTTCGCGCGGGTAATCGCCGTATACACCAGCTCACGACTCACTACCGGGACAATCTGCGTCGGCAGCACCAGCGCGGCGTGGGTGAACTCGGAACCCTGCGATTTATGCACCGTCATCGCCCAGGCGGTGTCGTGCTCCGGCAGACGGCTTGGCTGCACCGATTTAATGGTGCCATCCGGCATCGGGAACCAGACGCGCATGCCGTCACCGCGATCCAGCGCGACGCCAATATCACCGTTAAACAGCCCCAGCGCGCTGTCGTTACGCGTAATCATCACCGGACGGCCTTCATACCAGCGAGAATGACGCTGCGGCACTATCTGCCGGTGGCGCGTCAGCAGCTGTTCAAACTGTTGGTTAAGCCCGCTCACGCCCCACGGCCCTTCGCGCAACGCGCACAGCAACTGATATTCGCCAAACGCCGCCAGCACGACCTCAGGGGCGGCCTGCTCGCGTAGCAGTTGAAGATAGTGGCCGTAACCCGCTCGCGCATCGTCGAGCATTGCGGCGTAGTCGTCAGTCGAGTGCTGCGGTTTCAGTTCAATATCGCTAAAGCCCCGGGCAAACACGGCATCGATCTCTTTCTTATCGCCCCGGTTCACTGCGCTGGCAAGCTGGCCGATACCGGAGTCGCTGCCAAAGCGATAGCTGGTTCGCAGCAGGCAAAGACTGTCGCGTAACGCCCCTGCTGTCTGGCCGTCACCGGCGGGAACCGTGGCCCCGACCAGGCGGCTAAGCTGCGCGGCGCGCTCTACCGTATAGCCCGCGTTCACCCAGCTACAGATATCGCCGAGTACCGCTCCGGCCTCCACCGACGCCAGCTGGTCGCGGTCGCCAAGGAAGATTATCCGCCCGTGCGGCGGCAGCGCGTCAATCAGCCGCGCCATCATCGGCAGGTCAATCATTGAGGCTTCATCCACCACCAGCACATCCAGATGCAGCGGGTTTCCGGCGTGGTAGCGCATCTTCCGGCTACCGGGCTGAGCACCCAGCAGACGGTGCAGCGTGCTGGCATCGGTTGGCAGCATCGCTTTTTGCGCGTCGGTTAAATCAAGTTTTCGCAGTGCCGCGCCCAGCGATTCCGTCAGGCGCGCCGCCGCTTTACCGGTTGGCGCCGCGAGGCGAATACGACACTTCTCCGTTCCCGCCATCTGTACCAGCGCCGCCAGCAGTTTAGCAACGGTGGTGGTTTTCCCGGTGCCGGGGCCGCCGGAGATAACCGAAATACGGCGCGTCAGCGCCACGCCGGCAGCCACTTTCTGCCAGTCGATCGTATCGCTTACCGGGAACAGCGCGTTGAGCGTTGCCGCAAGCTGGGCTTCATCGACGGCAAACGGCGCGTTGGTTTCGCTAAAGAAGCGCGCCACGGTGAGTTCGTTGCGCCACATGCGGTTGAGATAAAGCCTGCCACGGCTCAGGATCAGCGGCGATGGACGCTCTCCACCGCTAACGGCCTCAGAGCTCAGCAATAGGGGTTCCCATTCCTGCGGCACGTTCGCTTCGGCAAACAGCATCTGCCAGAGTTCGCGGGCGCGGCCTTTCGGCTGCATTGAGGGGCTGAGATGGGAGAGCGGCAAACAGACGTGCCCTTCCCCGGCGTCGCGGCTCAGCATCGCAGCGGCGAGCATCACCGCCGGATGCTCATCTTTTGCCACCATCAGCGCAAACTGCACGTCGAGCGGGCGTAGCAGCTTCTGCTCGGCGGCTTCCAGTAAACGTTGTTCGAGCGTCATACGTTGCTCTCCTCTCCGGCAAACAACGCGTCCATTGCCGTTATCAGCGCCGGGTCGGGCCGGGTGGTAAAGATTCCCTGCTGCCCTGCCTCGCTGTCCACGCCGCGCAGGAACAGATAAATCACGCCGCCGAAATGACGATCATAGTCATAGTCGGCCATGCGATGGCGCAGGTAGCGGTGCAGCGCCAGGCTGTAGAGCTGATACTGCAAGTCATAGCGGTGAGACTGCATTGCTTGCGCCATCGCCTCTTGGGTATAGGCTTCGCCGTTTTCGCCAAGCCAGTTGGACTTGTAATCCAGCAGGTAGTAGCGACCGTCGTGGCGGAACACAAGGTCGATAAAGCCCTTCAGCATGCCGCGCACCTGGCGGAAATCCAGCTCTGGGCAGCCCGCCGACAGCGGGTCATAGCGGCGAGTCACCGCATCCAGCGCACGCGCGTCCAGCGTTTGGCTAATGGGCAGATAAAACTCCATCTCCACCTGTTTTTGCCGCTCGCTAAGCTGGTTAAGCGCAATGCCGATATCCGCCAGCGGCGCGTCCAGCACCTGGGTTATCCAGCGGGTCAGCACCGGCTCCCACGCTTCATCAAAGCCGTTGTTTTGTAGCTTTTCACGCATCCATTCCGGCGACACCGGCTGGGTAAAGTCGAGGTCTTCAAACAGGCTATGCAGGAAGGTTCCCGGTGAGGCGCCGCGCGGGAAGTGGTGTGGCGTCATCTCCGGCTCAGTTGGGGAGTCCACGGTACCCGAGGCGTCAATATCGATACGTGGCAGCAGGTCTTGCGCCACGCTATGCCCGCGCTGCTGTAAACCGGAGTAGCTGGTAACACGCCAGTCATCAACCACGCGGCGTAGCACCTGACGTGCCGCCAGCTCCGGCATCTCGGGTTGGGTCGCCTGCCAACGAGCGTCGTCGGGTGCCGTCGCCAGCGTCAGAGAGATATGTTCGTCACATACGGCCTGCAGGCAGGCGTGCAGCCCGGAGGCGTCCAGTACTTCGCCTTTTTGCAGCAGCCTTCCCGGCGCGCTGTGGTGTAATTCCGTGTCGGTCGGTTTATCGCTGCGCCGGGACGTTAGCGGGGCAATACCCAGACTGCAATGCCAGATGGCGCGCGTTAAGGCCACATACAGCAGGCGCAGATCTTCCGCCAGACGCTCAGCCTCCGCTAGCTCCAGGCTCTCGTCGCTTTCGTTAAGATCCAGCACCGCTTTGAAGGATTCGCGGTCGTGGTAAAACGCCTGTTTCTCTTTGCGGAAACGGGCGATAAACGGCAGCCAGACCAGCGGGTACTCCAGCCCTTTTGACTTGTGAATGGTGACTATCTGCACCAGGTGTTTATCGCTCTCCAGACGCATCTGCTGACTGGAGGCATTGGTGTCCGGTTCGGCAACCTGCTGGTTCAGCCAGCGCACCAGCGCATGCTCGCTTTCAAGCTGGGTGGCCGCTTCCTGTAGCAGCTCGCTCAAGTGCAGAATATCGGTTAAGCGCCGCTCGCCGCCGTGGGTCGCCAGCAGGTTTTCTGCCATTGACCGCGCGCTCATCAGGGCGCGAATCATCGGCATCACGCCGCGCCGCTGCCAGATAAGACGGTAGTCGCTAAACTCTTCCACCAGCGCATCCCAGGCGTTTTCGTCCTGATTCAGTCGTTCAATATCCTGCGCGTTCAGGCCAAACATCGCCGTTGCCAGCGCGCTGCGCAGCGTATTTTCCCGTTCAGGCGTCAGCACCGCCTGAAGTACCCACAGCAGTTCCTGCGCTTCCGGGGTTTCAAACACGCTGTCGCGGTTGGAGAGGTAGACCGACGGGATCGCCAGCGCGTTCAGGGCATCACGGATTAACGACGCTTCCTGGCGGTTACGCACCAGCACGGTGATATCCGACGCCTGTACCGGGCGAGCGTTATCGCCTCGCCACAGCAGCGCGCTCCCCTGCTGGCCGCCGGTCAGCCAGTCGCGAATTTGCGCCGCGCACTGCTGAGCCATAAAGTTCTGATAATCCCCCGCGCTGATGCCTTCGCCGGGCATCAGCCACAGGTTCATGGCTGGCTGGTTTTCGCCGTCAACTTCGAAGCGCAGTGAGGCATTTTTTGGCGCTGATTTCACCGGCAGGAACGGAATATCACGAAACATAAAGGGGTTATCAACCAGCCCAAACAGGCGGTTGACGCTTTCGACCATCCCCGGCGCGGAGCGCCAGTTGGTGTCGAGGGTGTAATGGGCAGCCACGTCGCTGCGCGCGCGCATATAGGTAAATATATCCGCGCCGCGGAAGGCGTAAATCGCCTGCTTCGGGTCACCGATAAGCAGTAGTGCAGTGTCCGGTTGCTGCCGCCAGATACGGCGGAAGATGCGGTACTGCTGCGGGTCGGTATCCTGGAATTCATCGATCATCGCCACCGGGAATCGCTGACGGATAGCGGCAGCCAGCGCGTCGCCGCTGTCGCTCTCCAGCGCTTCATCAAGGCGGCTGAGCATATCGTCAAAGCCCAGCTCGCCACGTCGGCGCTTCTCACGGGCAACCGCTTCACGGATCTCTTTCATTGCCTGGGCGATCACCAGATCGTTAAGCGTCAGCGGCGTGGACAATAAGTTCTCGATGGCGCTGAACAGCGGATGAGTAGGGACTTCACCGCCCGCTTTGGTGCGCTCGGCGAGGAACGCCTGACTGAATTTTTCCAGTGCGTCGGGCAACTGGTAGTTTTTGCTCTCTTCCTGCGCCCAGGCGCTGATCTTATCGATCCACTTACCCTGATTGCCGCGGTTGAACTTGCGCCGGTCGATGCCGGAATTTTCCAGCAGCGCATCCAGCTCGCCCACGCTCGCCAACCAGTGACGTTTGATCTCAGCAATTTGCGCGAGGATCTTCTGGTGACGTGACGCTAGCGTTTCGGCGTCGCCGAGCGGTATTTTAAGCTCCGGCGCTTCCCCCTGCAGATAGCGGTCGATAGATTTAAGTAAGTCCTGCGGCCCTTTCCACGACTCGACAATCACCTGTGCAATTTCGCGATTGAGCGGGTAACAGTGGCGTCGCCAGAAGTCGGCGCAAGCCTGGTAGCGGAGCTGGGATTCGTCTTCAATCAGCTGCTGCTCAAACAGCATGCCGGACTCAAAGGCGTTGAGGCTCAGCATGCGCTGACAGAAGCCGTGGATGGTAAAGACGGCGGCATCGTCCATCTGGCGCTCCGCCAGCAGCAGCACGTTGGCCGCCTGCTGAAGGTCGTCAATTTCCGCCAGCAGGCTGGCATAGAGTGGGTTGTCGGTGGCGTTACGCAGACAGGCGACGCGCAGTTCGTGAATGTTGCTACGAATACGCCCGCGCAGCTCTTCGGTGGCGGCCTCGGTGAAGGTCACCACCAGCAGTTCTTCGACGTTGACGGGCCGAGTAAAGGCGGCTTCGCCGCCCAGCCCCAGCAAAAGCCGCAGGTAGAGTGCGGCGATGGTGAAGGTTTTTCCGGTGCCCGCAGAGGCTTCAATCAGGCGCTCGCCGATAAGGGGTAAGCGCAGGGGATCAAGGGACTCGGCGGTTTCGGTCATTCGTTTTCTCGTCGTAAGGGTAAGGTTTGCTGCAACTCAGTAATGCTCTGCCACACTTTCCAGCCTTCAGGGTGCGCGTAGTCGGTTTTGCCATTCTGGCTACCGGAGACCTGAGACAGCACCGTCATGCCCTGTGGAGCAACCACGGTCTGGTGGAAGAAGTCGGCCAGTTTTTGCGGCGTTAACAGCTTAATCTGGGCCACTACTTTAGCACGTGAATCAAAGGCCATATTACCGCGATCGAAATCTTTGCTCAGCTGCGAGGCTTCATCGCTCAAGGTTTGCGGCGCCTGCAGCATGTCTGCCACCACCGACTGCTGAATCTGGGCAAACTCTTCCGGTTTCATCGCGCGCAGTTTCTGCTCGGCGGTCGGGAAGAAGGCTTTGAAGCGCTGCCACAGGAACGACGGCTGCTTGTCGTTACTTTGCAGCAGGAACCCCATCCCCCACTGGCGGCCGACGTTCATCGAGAAGGCAAAGACGGCGTAGCCTAACTGTTCTTCGGTGCGCAGCTGTGTGTAGAACCACGGCTGGACGATTTGCGCCAGCATGGCGCTCGCCGCCGAGCTTGAGAACTCATCAACGTTTGGCGGCACAAACACCGCGGCCAGCGCCGAGTCGGTACTGGCACCGGCTTTCTCAAAGATGACGTTTTGCTGTTTATCGACCAGCACATCTTTGTTACGACACCATTCGCTGCCGTTGGCGCCAAGCTGGGTCTGAATGCTGCGCGCAAGGGTCGTGGACTGGTCAGCGCTCAGGTTGCCAATCACCATAAACTCTGGACGTGCCCCGGCTTTCAGCCGATCGCGGTAGTCCATCACCTCTTTGAGCGTAATTGACGGCAGCAGCGCTTTGCGGTCTTCACGCTGGAAATAAGGCACCTGCGATACCATCTGCACCGGCATAATCGCCTGTTCGTAGGCTTTGCCTTTATCGGCAGAGTCCATCATCTGCAGGTACCAGGATTTCGCCTGTTCCAGCTGCTCTTCGGTTGGCGTGTAGCTGAAATAGCCCTGCAGCAGGGCGTCAAACAGCTGCGGCAGACGCTGGGTGTAGCCGTTAGCGTTGAGCATCAAGCCGTTATTAGCGCCGGTTGAGAAGCTGATCCCGCCGACGGCAGCCTGGTTGCTCAACTGATCGAGTGCAATACCGGCCAGGTAGTCATTCAGCGCAAACATCACCTGGTTACGGGCGCTGTCCATCGCTTTCGGGTTACGCAGAATCAGCGTGATATCAGCCTTCGGTTCGCTGGCAAAATAGCGGCTCGGCATATAGACCAGACGCAGGTTTTGCTCATCAACAATCAGCTCCGGATGCGTGTACTTTTTCTCGCTTTTAATCAGCGTGAAGTCGTCAGGAATATACGGGTTGAGCTGCGGCAGATTCAGCGTAATGCCGTTAGAAGCCTTCTGCCATTTGGCGAAGGTGTCCGCGCTAATTTTATCCACCTGATACGGCGCATCAACAAAGTAAGCGGTCTTGTTATGCGGCTCGTTCGGGCTGATATACCAGATGCGCGCGTTCTGTGGCGTCATCATCGCCAGACGGTCTTTTACCGCCTGCGGGTCGTACTGGTCGGCAATGTTCACCGCATCGAGGGTATGCGCAACCGGCACACGAATCATGGTGTCTGCCAGCCATTCGACGTAGCCCATGTCACGGGTGATGGACGGGTAGCGGAAATCGAGGTTCAGCACATGCGCCAGCTCGTCAAAGTCGCTTTTGTCGATGCCTTTCTGGCGCAGCGTATCAAGATAGCTAAAGATAGCGGCGACCACTTCATCGCGGTGCGCCAGTCCTTTATCGGTTAAGGTGGCGGAAATCGCCAGCACGCCACTGTTGCCGTTCACTACCGGATCGGAGTCTGCGCGAATGCCCTCTACCAGCCCCTGCTTTTGCAGCCAGTCGGACAAGGTGCCCGGCGTGCGGTTGCCGATAAGATAGGTGATCAGCTCGTCGGTTTTGCTGCGGAACTGCGCGGAGTTGTTATCGATGCGGAATTCCACGCGCAGCACTTTACGCGGCAGCGCTGGCACGTAGTGAATGATGATGCCTTTCTGCGCATCGGTGACCACCGGGACGGTGATTTCCGGGCGTTCGATAGATTTGTTCGGCACACGGCCGTAGGTTTGCGCCGCAATCTGCGCCAGCTCAGGCAGCGGTTTGTTGCTGTAAATGACTGCCTTCATCAGGTTCGCGGAGTAATACTTATTGCGAAACGCCAGCAGCGCTTCATACACCGGGCTGTCGGGCTTGTCGCTCAGCGTTTCGAGGTTACCGCCAGAGAAGCGCGCGCCGGGGTGAGCCGGGTTGATGGTTTCAGCACTCACCTGCGCCATGCGCATACCGTCGCGAGTACGCGCCATAGTCAACTCAGCATTGACAGCGTTACGCTCGCGGTCGGCGTATTTCTTTTCCAGCAGTGGTGCAGCAATGGCGTCCGCCAGGCGGTCTACCGCCCCCTGCAGCGCATCGTTTTCCACTTCCAGATAGAAGGCGGTGCGATACGGCGCGGTACTGGCGTTGTGGCTGCCGCCGTGCATTTTTAAGAATTCAGCGAGGTTGTCAGGCTGCGGGTAGTTTTTCGAGCCCATCAGCGTCATGTGTTCGAGGAAATGTGCAAGGCCCGGATGCGAGTCAGGATCTTCCAGCGAGCCGACGGGCACCACCAGCGCCGACAGCGATTTCACCGCCTGCGGATCGGAAACCAGCAGGACGACCATCTTGTTGTCGAGCGTAATCGCTTGATACTGACGGGTGTCTTTTTCGCTTTTGCGGATGGTTTCCTGAATCGGTTGCCATCCGGTTTCTGCCTGACCTACGGTCGCCCAAAGGGCGGTGACGAAAACAACAATACTCAACCAGATACTGCGGGGCATTCACGGACCTCACCATTAACAGATACTTCAAAAATCAGCATGCTCTTGTGGGCAGTTTCAGCCTCAGCTTACCGCTTCGTCCGCTGCCACTCATCAGTCCGTGACTTGTGCGCATAGTAAATGAACCGATTAACTTGCGCAATTTTTATACAGTCAGGATGACTGGTTAAACCTAAATACGGGCAGCAGATACGGCGTCGTCTGCGCGATAATCGCTTCATACTGCGCAGGTTCCAGGGTACGCCATAAACGCTGATACCAGACGTCGGCCCCTTCGCCGCTCACCACCATGTTGCCTTCGTAAGCCTGTAAAAACTTGCTGCGCGCTTTCTGCAGCGAGTCTTCGTCTTCTAAGATGGCATCATTTTCGGCATCGTAACAGGCTTTTATCCATGCGCCGCCGCTCTCCGGCAGGAACAGCAACGGCTGACACATCCCCTCACGATAACCTGCAACCAGCTGTGACAGATAGGCTTTGGCCTCCTCGGCCGCCAGCGGCGGGAAGCACCACTCCCCGTCTTTGCGCAGCAGCAGACGGCTTTCACCTGCTCCACCGCTAGCACAGTAGACAAGGTGTTCCAGCCAAAGTTGCATTCCCTGTGAAACGCTAAGCAGCGAAGGCCGCCAGCGCAGCAGGCCATTTTCCTGAACCTGCGGCAGCCAGCCGGTGATATTCACCCCGTCGCAGTCGAGATCGATCTCCATACTCTGCCCGCTACGACGATACTCAATCACCCGGCTCGCCAGCGCGCTCATCTCCTGGTGCTGCGCTTCCCAGGCAATCTCACCGAACGGGCCGTAAGGCAGTTCACCGGCGGCACGATAGCGGCGGTACATCATGCTGGCATCCTGTTGCTCTATCAGAGAATTCAGCAGCTGCTGGTTGAGCTGGTAGCGCGTCAGCCCTTCCAGGGTGAACGGCTCGGTATCGGGAATATCGCTCTCTTCATTACGGAAATTAACCTGCAGGCGCATCTGGAAAAAGGCGCGCACCGGGTGCGCCCAGAAGCGCTGAAGTTGTTCGAGCGGCAGCGTGGTCAATGCGAGTGGTTCCAGCGGCTGGATAAAGTCGGAATGCGCTTCGCCCTGCTGGCTTGCCGCCGCCAGCCACTCCTGGGCATAGCTTTGCTGCTCACCGGCTTTGTAGTTGTCGGCATCAAACGGCATGCGCGGGTGCAGATGCATCACGTGACGCTTCACGCGCTGCTCGCTTTCGTCACAGTTGAGCGCTTCATCGCCCTCCAGGCAGTGGCTCTGGCCGATATAGTCCATCAGTTCCTGCACCAACACCGACGGGTAGCGTTCGCTGTTATCCTGAATGGAACGGCCGATATAGCTGATATAGAGCGCTTTCTCCGCCGACATCATCGCCTCAAGGAACAGATAGCGGTCATCGTCGCGACGGCTTCGGTCGCCACGTACCGGTTTCTGGCTCATCAGGTCAAAGCCGAGCGGCGCCAATGCGCGTGGGTAAATACCGTCGTTCATGCCCAGCAGGCACACCACTTTGAACGGGATGGAGCGCATTGGCATCAGGGTACAAATGTTAATTGGGCCTGCCAGGAAGCGCTGGCTGATGCGTTCCTGATCGAGGCGCTGCGCCAGTTCGTCACGCAGCAGCGTCAGCGGCACCTCACCGGCGTACTGCGACTGCACGCCCTGGGCGATAATCGCCTGCCACTGCTGCTCAATCAGCGCCAGAGCGGCTTCGGTGTCCTGATCCGGCAGGAAGAAGTCGTTCAGCATCTCACGGCATACCGGCAGCCATTCCTCCAGCGAACGCGCCTGCGTCAGCACCTGCCGCCAACGATTAAGCTGCATCAGCAGCGAGGCCAGATGCCCCACCAGTTCGGCAATCAGGCCGCTAGACTCGTCATACGGCAGCACCTCCTGCCATTCGCCCTGCTCGCTTTCCATCGCGTAGCCCAGCAGCATACGCGTGAGGCCAAAGCGCCAGGTATGCTGCCCGGTAGCCGGCAGGTCCATTTCGCGGACGTTATCGTCGTCCATACCCCAGCGTACGCCGGATTCGCTAACCCACTGACGCAGATGAAGCAGGCCCGCCTCATCAATGTTGAACCGCGCCGCCAGTACAGGCACATCCAGCAGCGCCAGCACGTCTTCGCTGGTATTGCGGCTATCAGGGAGTGACAACAGAGTGATAAACGCCTGCATCGCCGGGTGAGCCTGACGGGCGCGACGGTCCGAAATAGCGTACGGCAGATAGCGTTCACCGGTGGCGCTGCCAAACACGGCCTGAATGAACGGACTGTAACTGTCGATATCCGCCACCATGACGATAATGTCGCGCGGCGTCAGCGTCGGGTCGGCCTCCAGCATCGCCAGCAGGCGGTCATGCAGCACTTCAACTTCGCGCTGCGGGCTATGGCAAACGTGGACGGTGAGGCTGCGGTCATCTCGCGCCAGCGGGCGCTTATTGCCGCTGTGGGCAAACTCTTCGGCGGTACGCCCGGCAACGGCGGAGTTTTTCAACTCCAGTACGTCGTACTGAAGGTTGTGTAACAGGTTGTCGGGTTCGATATCGACAAACGCATCCAGCTCCTGATAGCGTTCAAGCCCCGCCAGCAGGTAGATATAGTCGCGCCCCAGCTTGCCCCAGGAGGCCAGCATCGGGTTACCAACGTCCTGCTCACCGTCGTCGTTAAACAGCCCCGGCGCGTGGCTGGCATCCTGGAACAGCGGCAGTTCACGCTGCTCGCGATAGTGACGACGCTGGCGCGCCATCAAGCGGGCCAGAAACGCCGGGTCTTTAATATCGCCCCAGTAGTAGCGGCACGGGTTGGTGAACAGCACGTAGATATCGACGTGTTTGCCCAGCGCCTGTAGCGCGTGCAGGTAAACTGGCGGCAACGCGGAGATACCACAGATAAAGACGCGTGCCGGCAGGCCTGCGGGCGGCTCGTTGCTCTTTTCCAGGGTGTCGATAAAACGCTGATAGAGGTTGGCACGATGCCACAGCGGCTGACCCAGCGCGGCGGTATGCTCCACCAGCGCTTTCCACAGCGGTGCTTGCCATACCTGCGCCTCGCCCACGCCGTCGACTAACCGTCCTGCTTCCCACTCCGTCAGCCATTGGGGGCGGTACACCAGGTATTGGTCATAGAGGTCAGCGACGCGGGAGGCCAGCTGGAACAGCTTGCGCTTGTCGGCATCGTCAGTCAGATAGTGGCGCAGCGGCGTAAAGGCTTCATCATCCAGCATGCCCGGCAGCAGGGTCATCAGCTTCCAGCTCATGCTCTGTTTGTTAAAGGCGCTCTCGCCGGGGATTTCGGGCAGCACGCGGGTGAACATGTCCCAGATAAAGCTCGCGGGCAGCGGGAAGTCGATATTCGCGGCAATGCCAAAGCGCTGGGACAGCGTCATCTGCAGCCACTGCGCCATCCCGGTACTTTGTACGAGGATCATTTCAGGCTCGAAAGGGTCCGCCAGGCGGTCCTGCTCAACGATGAACTCCATCAATGCTTCCAGCACGTCCAGACGGTTGGAGTGGTAGACCCTTAACATATTCGCTCCTGACTACTGACTGACCGGGCAATGCAGGCGGGACATGCGCCCCTGCTTACCCATTGGGGTGGTAATAGTAGCATTGATGCTGACACAACGTTGTGACGATGTCTGTCCCCGCTGGCTCGCCCAGCCCACTGGCAGTGCCGGTGCCTGCTGTTGCGTTTGCCCCCAGGCATAGCGCCACATCTGACGGTACTGATCAAGCTCAAGGCTGCTGGTTGCCAGCACGCGATAATAGCCGCCGAGCGCCGTGACAACACTGACCATCAGGAACATCGCCAGCACCACTTCCGGCAAGCTAAAGCCTCGTGCTTTCAGGGTATCTGGCATCGCGTCACCTCCTTTAACGGGCAAAAATCGCTCCAGCCATGCGCGGAAAACCGAATATTTCCCGCCGCCCAACTTCCCGATTGCCAGAGCATGAACGCCTCGTTTTTGGCCACCAGAAGCAACGTGCCGTCATCAAAGAGCCGCAGGCAAACCCGCGTTATGCCTCCATACACCAGGCATTGCGCTCCGGCCTCTGCCATCCAGTTCTGGCCTTTTCCCCACTGCAACACCGTATGTACCTCCGCGGTACGCTGAAGCGCCCGACTTTCTGCACTGACGCTCGCAGTCTGCTGCCGCAGTGCCTGGTTCAGCCCTTGCAGCATCAGGCTGCCGGTAACCAGCAGCATCAGCACCATCGCCAGCGACGACACCCCGCGCTGGCGATTCACAGGTTGTACCCCGTCACCCCATACTGCGCGCTGGCGGCAACTCCGCCCGTCGCCGTGGCCGATAAGCTAATCAACAGTTCCGGCGGAAACCCGCTGATGGTCTGACGCGATACCTGAAAAGCTGTAACGGTCGCCGTCGCCGGGTCGGTCATCTTATCCCAGCCGCTGCCGCTACAGGCTTTCGCCCCACGCAGCGTCTCCAGCACGCCGGAATTCAGGCGAAAGCCAATGCTATCGGCGTTCTCCGTCGGCGACGTTTCCCAGATACCGTTGCTGTTGCCATCCCAGCGGGCGATAACACACTGCCCCTGCTCCGCGATGTGCAGCGCTTCTCCCTGGCAGCTTTCGCCACCACAGTAACCCGCACGTTGAAGATGCTTTGCGACCGTATAAACACTCTGCCAGAGATCGTCCTCCAGCGTTTGCTGGCGCATTTGCAAGAATATTCCCCGCTGCAGCGCGGGCTGGAAACGAGAAGCGCCCAGCAGCAACACGCTGCTAATCGCCATCGCAATGAGCACTTCCAGTAGCGAAAACCCGCGCATCAGCATGTTCCCCCTTCGCATAGCCGCACTCGCCCCCCGTTTGAGATAACTACCGTCCAGCGACCCACGTCGCTAACCAGCGTTACGTTGCCCGCCCATGCGGTATTCCGCAGGCCAAAAAAGGCCAGGTTAGGCGTGATATGGCTGACGCTCACCTCCTCCCACATCGGGCGAAATACGGCGGGATTACCCGTTGGGCAGCCTGCCAGAACCGCCTCATCGGCCACCACGCACCAGCCGCTTTCGTGGCGGTGTAGTCGGAAGAAACGATCGCGGTTATGCCAGTTGGCATCGCTGCGCATCGCCATCAGGTAGCCGCGCAGTTCGCTGGCGGTTTGCCATAGCCGCTGCGACTGCTGCCAGCGGTGCCAGCCGTACAGGCCCGTTGCGCTGAGGATAAGTACCAGCGTCAGTGCTACCAGGGTTTCAATGAGGGTATAGCCCCGTTCTCTTTCTCTGCTCATGGCGGGCAGTATGGCGCGCGCATCAATGGGCTACGAGGCAGGGATTTGGCTTCTACGAGCCGTCTTCAGGGGAAAATAGTGGTTTACAGCAACGCGGGGGAAAACGTGGAAAGCGCTTCGCAAAACGGGGGATTGATAGTGCCAGGAATACCGTCAATCACGTATAAAAAAACGGCACCTAAGTGCCGTTTTTTTATGACCGTGAGATTAAATCGCCACTGGCGCTTTGATACCCGGGTGCGGGTCGTAGCCTTCGATTTCGAAGTCATCAAAGCGGTAGTCGAAGATAGACTCCGGCTTACGTTTAATCACCAGCTTTGGCAGCGCGCGCGGTTCGCGGGTCAGTTGCAGGGCGGTCTGTTCCATGTGGTTGCTGTACAGGTGGGTATCCCCGCCGGTCCAGACAAAGTCACCCACTTCCAGGTCGCACTGCTGCGCCATCATATGCACCAGCAGCGCATAGCTGGCGATGTTGAACGGCAGGCCGAGGAACACGTCGCAGGAGCGCTGATAGAGCTGGCAAGAGAGCTTGCCGTCAGCCACGTAGAACTGGAAGAACGCATGGCACGGCGCCAGCGCCATCTTGTCCAGTTCACCGACGTTCCACGCGGAAACGATAATACGGCGCGAGTCCGGATCGTTTTTCAGCTGGTTCATCACGGTGGTGATCTGGTCAATATGGCGGCCGTCAGGCGTAGGCCAGGCGCGCCACTGTTTGCCGTAAACCGGGCCCAGGTTGCCGTTCTCATCGGCCCATTCATCCCAGATGCTGACGTTGTTTTCGTGCAGATAGGCAACGTTGGTGTCGCCCTGCAGGAACCACAGCAGTTCGTGGATGATAGAACGCAAATGGCAGCGCTTGGTCGTCACCAGCGGGAAACCTTCTTGCAGGTTAAAGCGCATCTGGTGGCCGAAAATGGAGACGGTGCCGGTACCGGTACGGTCGTTTTTCTGGGTGCCCTCATCGAGCACCTTCTGCATCAGTTCAAGATACTGTTTCATGCTTCCTCAGGAGATCTGTTGCTGCGGACGGCGAAACGCCCAGACCATCATAATGATACCTGCAAGCACCATCGGAATCGAAAGAATCTGCCCCATGCTGATGTACTGCACCCACTCGCCGGTGAACTGCGCATCCGGCTGGCGGAAGAATTCAGAGATGATGCGGAACAGACCGTAGCCAATCAGGAACAGACCGGAGACCGAGCCCGCCGGGCGTGGTTTACGGATAAAGAAGTTCAGGATCAGGAACAGTACCACGCCTTCCAGCGCCAGTTCATACAGCTGGGACGCATGGCGCGGCAGCGAGCCGTAGGTATCAAACAGCGTTTGCCATTCCGGGTGAGACGGCAGCAGCGCCAGGTCTTCCGCACGGGAACCAGGGAACAGCATGGTGTAGTGGAAGCTCGGGTCGACGCGGCCCCACAGTTCGCCGTTGATAAAGTTCCCCAGACGGCCGCAGCCCAGACCGAACGGGATCAGCGGCGCGATGAAGTCAGAGACCTGGAAGAAGGTACGCTTGGTGCGTTTGGCGAAGATAATCATCACCACGATCACGCCAATCAGGCCACCGTGGAAGGACATCCCACCGTCCCAGACGCGGAACAGATAGAGCGGATCCTGCAGGAAGGAGTCGAAGTTGTAGAACATCACGTAGCCGATGCGCCCGCCGAGGAATACCCCGAGGAAGCCCGCATACAGCAGGTTTTCCACTTCGTTTTTGGTCCAGCCGCTGTTTGGGCGGTTCGCACGACGCGTCGCCAGCCACATAGCAAAGATAAAGCCCACAAGGTACATCATGCCGTACCAATGCAGGGAAACCGGTCCGATGGAGAAAATTACCGGATCAAAGTCCGGGAAACGCAGATAACCACTATTCATCTGTCACCACAAATGCTTGTTATTCCGCCGAAAGTGGACAGCGGTAGAGACGCGCGCCGGAAGCTTCAGGCGCTCCAAAGGTGCGAATGATAGCACAGGGGAGATGAGAGATGATGCGGAGAAGATGTAAAAGATATGTATAAGCTGGCGTAGCCCGGGCGAGGCGTTAAGCCGACCCCGGGGCAGCATGGTGCCAATCCCGGCGTCGCATACGCTCGGCCGGGCTACCAGGAAGAAGGCCTACAGGCCGCCGCGAATCAGGCCGCCAAGGCCGCGACGTTCCATAAAGGCCGCCACCTGATGGCGCACTTCAGTCGCCATCTGCGCCTCAAGACTGCGGCGCGCCAGGGTTTCGGCATCTTCGAGATCGATATTACGCAGCAGATACTTCACGCGCGGCACCGAGCGGCCGTTCATCGACAGATGACGGAAGCCGAGGCCCACCAGAATGGTGACACACATTGGGTCGCCCGCCATTTCGCCGCACAGGCGTAAATCAATGCCGTAACGCTCCGCTTCCTGGACAATCATCGACAGCACCCGAATCATGCCAGGGTGCAGGCTGTCATACATGCTGGCAACGCGCGTGTTGTTGCGGTCAACCGCCAGCACGTACTGAGTCAGGTCGTTGGTGCCCACCGAGATGAAATCGACGCGGTTTGCCAGATTCGGCAGCATAAAGATCATCGACGGCACTTCCAGCATGATCCCGATACGCGGTTTAGGGATCGCATAGCCGATCATCTCTTCCACTTCGCGTCCGGCACGGTCGATCAGGCGGCGGGCTTCGTCCACTTCTTCAAGATTGGTGATCATCGGCAGCAGAATGCTTAGATTGCCGGTTGCCGCATTGGCGCGCAGCATCGCACGAACCTGGATCAGGAAGATCTCTGGCTGATCGAGCGTGATGCGGATCCCACGCCAGCCAAGGCATGGGTTCTCTTCGCTGATCGGCATGTACGGCAGCTGTTTATCCGCGCCAACGTCAAGCGTACGCAGCGTCACCGGCTTGTCGTTGAACATCTGCAACATGCCCTGATACTGCGCCACCTGCTCTTCCTCCGACGGGAAGCCGCTTTGCAGCATAAACGGAATTTCGGTGCGATAGAGGCCAATGCCGTCGATGCGACGCCCCAGCTTCTGCTCATGTTCCGGGCTAAGGCCAGCATTGAGCATCACCTTCACGCGCTCGCCGCTTTTCAGCTCTGCCGGGCGTTCAACGTCCCCTTCCGCCAGGCGGCTAAGTTCGTTCTCTTCGCTAATAAGGCGCTGGTATTCCTGCACCAGGATCGGTTCGGGATCGACCAGCAGTTCGCCGCGATAGCCGTCCACCACCAGCGTGCGCCCATGAAGGATCGCCGGCTGAATGTCTGCCCCCATCACCGTCGGAATGCCCAGCGCACGCACCATGATCGCCGCATGGGAGTTGGCCGCACCATCGCGAACGACCACGCCGGCTAAACGATCCTGTGGCACTTCCGCAAGCGTAGCAGCAGAGAGTTCATCAGCCACCAGCACAAACCGCGCGGGCCAGCCGTTCGCGCCCTGCGTGGTGTCATCAAGGTGGAACAGCAGACGCTGCCCGAGCGTGCGTAAATCACCCGCCCGTTCTTTCAGATAGCCGTCGCTCAGGGCGGCAAACTGTTCGGCGAACTTCTCGATAATTTTTTTCACCGCCCACTCGGCGACCGAGCCTTTATCGACTTCCGCGAACAGTTCGCGGCGCAGGCTGGCGTCAGAGAGCAGGTGTGAATAGAGGTCGAAAATCGCCGCCGTCTCTTTTTGCGCCCCGGCGGCATAGCGTTTGCTGTAGCGACGAAACTCATTCGCCGCCTCTTCCAGCGCCGCAGTTAAGCGCTCGCGCTCAAGCGCGGTATCCAGCGATGAGGCTTCGTAAACCTGCTCCATCAGCGGCAGGGTGGCGTCCATCCAGCCTTCGGCAATCGCCACGCCCGGCGAAGCGGGCAGCGCGCGGATGCGCGTCTGGCGGTACTGACCAAACAGCGCCGTCAGCTGAGATTGAGAGAGGATCGCCGCCATCTGGGTAGCGAGCGTCACCAGGAATGACTCTTCGCTTTCGTCGAACTGACGCAGCTCGCGCTGCTGCACCACCAGCACGCCCAGCAGCTGGCGGCGCTGAATAATCGGCACGCCGAGAAAAGCGCGGAAGCGCTCTTCTTTTACAGAGGGGATGTATTTGTAGCTGGGGTGTTTTTGCGCGTCGGCAAGGTTGATGGGTTCAGCCAGTCGGCCAACCAGGCCAACGATGCCTTCATCAAAGGCGAGCGTGATGGTACGACCGCGTGGCTTCTTCAGCCCGCGGGTCGCCATCAGGTAAAAGCAGCGTCGATCGTTGTCGGCGAGATAGACCGAGCAAACCTCTGTCTCCATCGCCTGGCAGACATCGGTAACCAGAATATCCAGCGCCTCGTTCAGACGAGGCGCACTCGCGACCTTCTCAACAATTTCGCGTAGGCGCGTGAGCATAATGTGCGTGGCTTAACCTCTTTTGCGTCGATAAGCAGGCGCGCTTTGTGGCTTTGGCGCGCTCTCCGCAAGCGCCATCACTACACTGGCGAACTCTTTCATTACCCGGCGGTAGACGTCGCGTTTAAACGAGACGACCTGACGCACCGGATACCAGTAACTCACCCAGCGCCAGCCATCGAACTCCGGCGTGCTGCTGGTCTGCATATTGATATCCGCGTCATTGCCGATCAACTGCAAGAGAAACCACTTTTGTTTCTGGCCGATACACACCGGCTTAGTGTCCCAACGCACCAAACGTTTTGGCAACTTGTAACGCAACCAGTTTCGGGTCGAAGCGAGGATCCGCACATCCTTGCGGCTTAATCCAACTTCTTCGAACAATTCCCGATACATCGCCTGTTCTGCTGTCTCACCGGGGTTTATGCCCCCTTGGGGAAATTGCCAGGAGTGCTGACCATAGCGTCGGGCCCACATTACCTGACCCTGACGATTGCAAATTACAATACCAACGTTCGGGCGGTAGCCATCGTCATCAATCACCGGACTACCTCAAAATAAGCTTCAATGTGAACGATTGTTTCACACTCGCTGGAAACGGTAAACCACTCTATTACGCCTCTACCAACGAATAACATTTGAATAACTCACAGTAATCATCAGAGTTATAAACAGAGAACCGCGCTGGTCAGCGATTTTATTCACTTTTTCTGTGGATAGAGTTGTGAAGAAGTACGGAATTACCCAGGGAAAACCCAGAGTACTCTGAATAATCGCATGCCGACCACGCTCAGTAAAATGATATTTTTCATTATGTTATTATAGTTAATCTTGATGTATTAGCGCATAACGTGACGATCATCACATGGGCGATCCTTCAATTGATGAAAGATCGAACAACGTTGGTTTTATCCACAGATTGTGCAAACATCTTAGGCATCTTTTGTGCGAAAATTCGATTTTCGTCGCACGTCAAGGCTGTAAATTGAAACAGTAGTCAGGCTTTTCCCCAGTTATCCCACTTTTCTGTGGATAACATGGTGTAAGATCCTGTTCATTGTCAGTGACCAGATTTGGAAAACCTTTTTTCAGCGGATTTTTTTATGTAATTTCTGCGTAAAAAAACGATGATAATCATCATCTTGGTTTATTTACTCAGAAAAAGTTAAACTCTATCTACACCCGGTAAAACTGTCGTTCATTTTTTCACCAAAAGGCGCATTATCATGTCCACCCTCGCACCGCTTCCCGAATCGCCTAAAACCCAGGCTGAGCTGCTTGCTCAGGCGCAGCGTCTGGCGGGCTATTCGTTGGGAGAGCTGGCGGCGATGGCCGGTATCGTGGCGCCGAAGGATTTAAAGCGTGATAAAGGCTGGATTGGCGTACTGCTGGAGATCTGGCTAGGAGCCAGCGCCGGCAGCAAGCCCGAGCAGGATTTTGCTGCGTTGGGGGTGGAGCTGAAAACCATTCCTATCGATGCGCAGGGCCGCCCGCTGGAGACCACCTTCGTCTGCGTCGCGCCGCTGACCGGCAATTCAGGCGTCACCTGGGAGAACAGCCACGTGCGCCACAAGCTCAAACGCGTGCTGTGGATCCCAGTCGAAGGCGATCGTGCTATTCCGCTGGCCGAACGTCGGGTAGGCGCACCGCTGCTATGGACGCCAAGCGCCGAAGAAGAGCATCAGCTGCAGATGGACTGGGAAGAGCTGATGGATCTGATCGTGCTCGGTCAGGTGGAGCGTATTACCGCCCGCCACGGCGAGGTGCTCCAGCTCAGGCCGAAGGCGGCCAACAGTAAAGCGCTGACCGAAGCTATCGGCGCGCAGGGGGAGCCCATCATGACGCTGCCGCGCGGTTTTTATCTCAAAAAGAACTTCACCGCCGCCCTGCTGGCCCGCCATTTTATGTTACGTACTGATTAATTTTTTTGTCCTGCCGCGCTGCGGGCTTATACTCCTCCCTGCTGCACGCAACGTGCTCGCTGGTACGCCTTTGCTCCTTCTCTGGGCGATAGCATTCGTTTCAAAGGATGAGCTGGTGCCAGCGGCGGTTACGGGGAAGCACATCAACGTACATCGATTAACGCTTTTGTTCTATTTGGCAGGACTTATCTAATGTTATTTGCATGGATCACCGATCCCAATGCCTGGCTTGCGCTCGGCACGCTGACGATTCTGGAAATCGTCCTGGGCATCGACAATATTATTTTCCTCTCTCTGGTTGTGGCTAAGCTTCCTACTGCTCAACGTGCTCATGCCCGTCGTCTGGGGTTGATGGGGGCGATGGTGATGCGTCTGGCGCTGCTGGCCTCCATTGCCTGGGTGGTGAAGTTGACCCAGCCGCTGTTTACGCTGTTCGGCCAGGACATTTCGATTCGCGATCTGATTTTACTGGTTGGCGGGCTGTTCCTTATCTGGAAAGCCAGTATGGAGATCCACGAGACTATCGAAGGCGATGAAGAGAGCATGAAAACGAACGTCCATTCGTTTTTGGGCGCCATCATGCAGATTATGATGCTGGATATCATCTTCAGCCTCGACTCGGTTATTACCGCCGTGGGCCTCTCTGACCATCTGTTCATTATGATGGCTGCCGTGGTGATTGCCGTGTGTGTGATGATGTTTGCCGCACGTTCAATTGGCGAGTTCGTCGAACGCCATCCATCGGTGAAGATGCTGGCGCTGTCGTTCCTGATTCTGGTTGGCTTTACGCTGATCCTCGAGAGCTTCGATGTGCATGTGCCAAAAGGCTACATTTACTTTGCGATGTTCTTCTCTATGGCGGTCGAGAGCCTCAATCTGCTGCGAAGCAAGAAAAATCCCCTTTAATCGTTCATCAACAGCCCTCAATTGAGGGCTGCATCCGGTTTTTTTAAGATTTTCCTGCTTTATGCTGTGCCTTAGGTCGGTTATTACTAGACTATTAAGAGTGCGGCGATGAAGGGGATAACGATGACAAAATGGGCAGTGTTGATTTCCGCAGTAGGTTTAGCCTTTGCAGTTTCCGGCTGTAGCAGCGATTACGTGATGGCGACAAAAGACGGTCGGATGATCCTGACCGACGGTAAGCCGGAAGTCGATGACGACACCGGTCTTATCAGCTATGAAGATCAGCAAGGTAATAAAATGCAGATCAACCGCGACGACGTGTCGCAAATTATCAAACGATAATCAGAGAGGTCAGCCGCCTGCTGGCCTTTTTTCATTTTCTGCTTTCCCTTTTTCTCCCCCTCTGCCATTTTTATATTCCTTTGTCGGGACTCTCTCCTGACGCTGTTGATAAAAGGAAGCCGGCTTATGCAGTACCACCGTATCCCCCACAGCTCGCTTGAGATAAGCACCCTCGGGCTGGGCACTATGACGTTTGGTGAACAAAATAGCGAAGCCGACGCCCACGCACAGCTCGATTATGCCGTTAGTCAGGGCATCAATCTTATCGATGTTGCCGAGATGTACCCCGTTCCTCCGCGCCCGGAAACTCAAGGGCTGACCGAGACCTATGTCGGTAACTGGCTGGCGAAGCATGGCAACCGCGAGAAACTGGTGATCGCCTCGAAGGTGAGCGGCCCTTCGCGCAACAACGACAGCGGCATTCGCCCAAATCAGGCGCTGGACCGCAAAAACATTCGCGATGCGCTGCACAACTCGCTGACGCGCCTGCAGACCGATTATCTCGATCTCTACCAGGTACACTGGCCGCAGCGCCCGACTAACTGCTTTGGCAAACTGGGTTATACCTGGGCTGATTCAGCACCGGTCGTGTCGCTGCTGGAGACGCTGGAAGCGCTCACCGAATATCAGCGCGCCGGGAAAATTCGCTATATCGGCGTGTCGAACGAAACGGCGTTTGGCGTGATGCGCTACCTGCATCTGGCGGATAAACACGACCTGCCGCGCATCGTGACCATCCAGAACCCGTACAGCCTGGTGAACCGCAGCTACGAAGTGGCGCTGGCAGAAGTGAGCCAGTTTGAAGGCGTTGAGCTACTGGCTTACTCCTGTCTGGCCTTCGGAACGCTCACCGGTAAATACCTGAACGGCGCGAAGCCTGCGGGCGCACGTAATACGCTGTTTAGCCGCTTCACGCGCTACAGCGGCGAGCAGACGCAGAAAGCCGTAGCGGCGTATGTCGATATCGCCAAACGTCATAACCTCGACCCGGCACAAATGGCGCTGGCGTTCGTTCGCCGTCAGCCATTCGTGGCCAGCACGCTGTTAGGCGCGACGACGATGGAGCAGTTGAAAACCAACGTTGAAAGTCTGCATCTGGAGCTAAGTGCGGAAGTGTTGGCGGAGATTGAAGCGGTGCATCAGGTTTATACCTACCCGGCACCTTAAGTTCGAGCAGTCCCAGGGCGCTTGCGCTCGCCCGGGCTACATTGATAGTGGTAGCCCGGCCAAGCGTAAGCGCCGCCGGGTTTACATCAACGGCGCTTCCCCCACAGCCACAGCGCGAGAATCGCCAGCGCAAACAACACGCCAAAACCAATCCCCACGCCGACCACCGGAATATTAACCGCCACCGCCAATGAATAGAGCCCCAGCATAATCAGCATGGCGCTGTTTTCACCGAGATTTTGTACCGCGATCGCATTGCCGGAACCCACGGTCTTTTTACCGCGATCCTGCAGCAGCGCATTGAGCGGCACCACGAAGAAACCGCCGCAGATACCGATGATAAACAGCAGCACGTAAGCTGGCAGCAGCGCATGCTGGAACGCGAAAATAGCGACAACCACGCCAATCAACACCCCGGCAGGCATACAGCGTGCCACGGTCTCAAGCGTCACCAGTTTTGCCGCCGCCCCCGCGCCAACCACAATCCCGACGGCGACCATCGCGTTCAGATAGGTTGGCGTCGCGTTATCGGTAATCCCCAATGCCACCGGTACCCACAGTACCAACAGGAAACGCAGCGTCACCCCAGCCCCCCAGAACATGCTGGTGCCGAGCAGAGAAAAGCGCGTTTCGCCGTTGTGCCACAGCACGTTGCAGGCATTAAAAAAGCTGTGGGTCATTGGACGAAAACGCCAGGATTGCCCCGGACGCGCCGCAGGCAGTTTCGGAATAAAGAGGTTGGCCGCCACCGCGACGCCGTACACCACCGCACAAAGCACCAACGCCCCTACCACGCTCCAGTCGGCCACTACGCCACCGGCGACGGAGCCAATCAGAATGGCGGCAATGGTCGAGGCTTCCATTAAACCGTTGGCTTTCACCAGCTTATCGCCGGTAGTAATTTCACCGAGAATGCCGTACTTCGCCGGAGAGTAAGATGCCGCGCCAATGCCCACCAGCGTATAGCCGATAAACGGGTTCAGGCCCGCGCAAATCGTCGCCGCACCGACAAGCTTCAGGCCGTTGGCGAACATCATCACCCGGCCTTTACCGAAGCTGTCCGCCACCTGGCCGACAAACGGGGCAAAGATGATGTAAGCGCCCACAAACACCATCTGCAGAACCGGTTGGCTCCACTCCGGGTAGAACTGCTGCTTCATCAACGCCAGCACGGCAAACAGCAGCGCGTTATCGCCGAACGCCGAAAAGAACTGGGCCACAATCACTGCCATCATACCTTTCGACAGCAGGGAGTTGTTAGTGTGTACTGACTCACTCATTCGGATGTTCCGTCTCTGCGACCATGCTCTTAAGGGTGACGAAATCCGGTTTACCGCTGCCAAGCAGCGGCAGCTGTTTGAGCCAGCGAATATCTCGCGGCACCGCCAGCTCCGGTACGCCGTGGGCCCGCGCATACTGCAGCAGTTTGTCGCGGGTGAGTTCATTATCGGTGGTAAACAGCACCAGCGCTTCGCCTTTGCTGGCGTCGGTTTTCACTGAGGTGGCATGCATCTTCTCAGGGGATACCCCAAGCGCCAGTTGCTCAACGATTTCCAGCGATACCATTTCGCCGGCAATTTTGGCAAAACGCTTCGCTCGTCCCTGAATTTGCACAAAGCCCTGCGCATCAAAGGCCACGATATCACCGGTGTCATACCAGCCGGTTTCCAGCTCACCGTGTTGGTTTTCCGCCGTCGGCACTTCCAGCACGCCCGGATTCTCAACGCGCAGATAGCCCGCCATGATGTTCGGCCCCTTCAGCTGCAGGCGGCCGCCCTGTTCAATGCCCGGCACCTCCAGCAAACGTGCATCCATGCCCGGCAGAATACGCCCCACCGTACCCGGCTTCGCCGCCATCGGTACGTTGATGGAGACCACCGGCGCACATTCGGTCACACCGTAACCTTCGAGAATGCGCAGGCCAAATTTGTCCTGCCACAGTGCTTTGGTGCTCTGCTGCAGCTTTTCCGCCCCCGCCACGACATAGCGTAGACGATAGAAATCGTACGGGTTGGCGAAGCGCGCGTAGTTGGCTAAGAAGGTGGAGGTTCCAAACAGCACGGTGCAGTTGCGGTCATAGACCAGCTCCGGCACCACGCGATAGTGCAGCGGGCTTGGGTAGAGGAACACTTCTGCGCCGGTCAACAGCGGTGTGAAGAGCCCCACCGTCAGGCCAAAAGAGTGGAACAGCGGCAGCGCCGACATAAATCGGTCGTTAGCGGTGAAGTCAGCGATGGTTTTAATCTGCTCGACGTTCGCCAGGATACTTTTATGGCTGTGTACCACCCCTTTCGGATGGCCTTCCGAACCGGAGGTAAAGAGGATAATCGCCGGGTCTTCCGGCTTCTGCGGCACCTGAGCGAGGCGCGGCATCAGCACGCGGGAGAAGATCCACAGCTTATCGGTAGTCGTGACATCACCTTTTAAATCTTCAAGGAACACCCAGCGTACCTGGGTGAGCTGCTCGGTCAGGTGCCAGAGTTTGCCTTTATCCAGGAAGGTTCGAGAGGTAAAGATGGTGCCGATCTGTGCGGCGGTAATGGCGCTGGTCAGCCCTTTTACGCCAGCGGTGTAGTTCATCATTGCCGGGATACGCCCACGGGCAATGGCACCAAAAATCACCGCCGCGCTGATGCCCGCGTTCGGCAGCATCAGGCCAATTTTCTCACCCTGCTTACTGTATTTTTCCAGAATACGCGCCACAAACAGCGTTTTGGTCAGCAGCTTGCGGTAGCTATCCGGCTGGAAGTTAATGTCTTCCACGCACGGTTTTTTCTCGCCGTAGCGGTGCATGGCCGTCAGTAAAGATTCATACAGGGTTTCGCGCGGACGTACCGCCATGCGCGCTTCCATCATAATCTGGTGCAGCATTTCACCGGCAATTTTGCGGCGATCGCGCGCGCGCGGCGCTTCCGGCATAGGCAGCGTGGTTGGCGGCAGCAGATGCAGCGAGATACGCGGGAACAGACGCTGCTTTACCAGCCCTTTCAGGCGGCTGAAGTGGGTCAACTCCGCGCCTTCAATGCGCACCGGAATAATCGTCGCCCCGGACTTGGCCGCCACAAAGGCCGCGCCGTCGTAAATCTTCATCAGCGAGCCGGATACTGAAATACGCCCTTCCGGGAAGATCACTACCGGGCGGCCCTGTTCAATCAGGCGCACCAAATGCTTGATGGACATTGGCTTGGTGGGATCTAACGGGACGAAATCGATAATGGGCGTCAGCCACCGCATAAACCATTTTTGCGAAATTGAGGTATAGACGGCAAAAACCGGACGAACGGGGAGAAACAGCGCCAATAATATGCCGTCGAGGAATGAGACGTGGTTTGGCGTAATCAGCACCTTTGGCTGGTTCAGCGCGTCGGTGTTTCCCGTCATCCTGACCCGGAAGAGCACCTTAAAAAGCTGTCGGAAAAAACGCAGAAGCATACAAACTCCTTTTGCCATAGTTTTGTTCATGAAGGTTACACGAGAAAACTGAGGAAAAGCAGTCCGTGGCAGGATCGAGATAAAAAAAAACCTGCGCATCTGCGCAGGTCGGTGTAAGTGATGAAGTACGCAAGGCGTACCATGAAACATTCACCAATCAATACCTCTGGGACCGCTATTGTCGCGCCCTCCCCACTCTGCAACCAGCGGAAAAGCGCAAGAGAGTAAGCGGAAATGAAACGAGGTATTGCGATTGTCGGGAACTGTAACAGGCAGGCGCAAGGCAAAAAAAAACCTGCGCATCTGCGCAGGTTGGTGTAATCAAGTGGTCAACCTTGTGGGGCGACTTCACCTATCAATACCTCTGGGATAATCAGATTAGCAAGTCGCCTAACGCCTTCTCCAGCAGACATTCGCAACAGCGTTTCGCAAAGTGTAAGCAAACGTTTGAATTCTCGCGTTTCGTTGCAGGGCGGGAGTAACTTTTCCACAGAATGTCACGTTTGCATCATCATTGTGCAATTCGCCGTTCCGCCCTCCTTGAATAGCAGGGGAATTTCCGTAACACTGTTATGGTGTAAGCGTTTACCCCCTGAATTTTGATTAAGGCATATTATGGCGACAATTAAAGATGTGGCCCGGCTTGCAGGCGTCTCCGTCGCCACCGTATCCCGTGTCATCAATAACTCCCCAAAAGCCAGCGATGCCTCACGTCAGGCCGTTTTTTCCGCGATGGAGTCACTCAGCTATCACCCTAACGCCAACGCCCGCGCGCTGGCGCAGCAGTCGACCGAAACCGTCGGCCTGGTGGTCGGCGATGTCTCCGACCCGTTCTTCGGCGCGATGGTAAAAGCCGTGGAGCAGGTGGCCTACAACACCGGCAATTTTTTGCTGATCGGTAACGGTTACCACAATGAAACCAAAGAGCGTCAGGCGATTGAGCAGCTTATTCGCCACCGCTGCGCGGCGTTGGTCGTGCATGCCAAGCTAATTCCCGATGCAGAACTGGCCGGGTTAATGAAGCAGATCCCCGGCATGGTGTTAATAAACCGCATTCTGCCCGGCTTTGAGAAGCGCTGCGTGGCGCTGGACGACCGCTACGGTGCCTGGCTTGCCACCCGCCATCTGATTCAGCAGGGCCATACCCGCATCGGCTATATTTGCTCGAACCATACGATTTCGGATGCAGAAGATCGTCTGCAGGGCTACTACGATGCTCTGAAAGAGAGCGGCCTGCCGTGCAATGAGCGGCTGGTCACCTTCGCCGAGCCGGACGAGAGCGGCGGCGAACAGGCGATGACCGAACTGTTAGGCCGCGGTAAGCAGTTTACCGCCGTCGCCTGCTACAACGATTCAATGGCTGCAGGCGCGATGGGCGTGCTCAACGATAACGGTATCGATGTGCCGCAGGAGATTTCGCTGATTGGTTTTGATGATGTGCTGGTTTCCCGCTACGTGCGTCCGCGTCTGACCACCATCCGCTACCCGATTGTCACCATGGCAACCCAGGCGGCGGAGCTAGCGCTGGCGCTGGCGGATAACCGCCCTCTGCCGGATATTACCCACCTATTCAGCCCGACGCTGGTGCGCCGTCATTCGGTGATTGCACCGGGTGAAGAGGTAAGGTCGTAGCGATATAAATGCACGGTGGTGTCCGGATAGTCCAGCGCATCACCGATGTACCGCCAGCCAAAGCGTCCGTAAAAATCCCGGCAGGCGGAATAGAGGAAAAGCTGGTCAAAGCCCTGCTGACGGGCGTAGTCGATGACATACTGCTGAAGTTTCCCCGCCAGCCCACAGCCACGCGCCGATTCCTCTACGTACAGCGCCGCCATCCACGGCCAGAGATCCTGGCGGCTTATCAGGTCGCATCGCCACAGCCCGACCGTGCCGAGCAGCGTATCCCCTTCGGTCGCGATAAACGTTATCGGCAGCGCGGCGGGCGTCTGGCTATGCGCAATAATGCTGGCAAAAAAGTCGCGAGATAGCCCATCACCAAATGCCTCCCAGAGCCAGTCGGTAACCTGTAGGGCATGCTGCGGGGCAGCGTAGAGCGGTTGAATATTCATATCACTGTCTCGTTGTCGGCCATCAGGCATCGTCGATTATGGATTATTCGCTTATGCAAGGTGGATATTCTACCCGGCAGCGCTAAAAAGCGTGATCCCGGTGGTTATTTGCCGCTTTCATAGAGCTTATGCCGCTGAATGTCTGTGATAAACTGCGGAACAAAATGAAGTCTCAGGAAATAATAATGGCAACAATGCTGGATGTCTCAATACGTGCTGGGGTCTCAAAAGCGACGGTTTCTCGCGTGCTGAATGGTACGGGCCAGGTGAAAGAGAGCACGCGTCAGCAGGTTTTCAAAGCAATGGAAGAGTTAGGCTATCGCCCCAACTTCCTGGCACGATCGCTGGCTAACCGCACCAGCAACAGCATTGGCCTTGTGGTTTCCACCTTCGACGGCTTCTACTTTGGTCGACTGCTTCAGCAGGCGTCACGCCAGACGGAAGCCTGGGGCAAGCAGCTGATTGTCACCGACGGTCACGATACCCCGGAGCGCGAAGAACAGGCGGTGCAGATGCTCGCCGACCGTCAGTGCGACGCCATCGTGCTGTACACCCGTCATATGAGCGAAAAGGCGATCATGTCGCTGGTCAACAGCACGCCAATGCCGCTGGTCGTCATCAACCGTGACGTCAGCCAGGCGCGCGAACGCTGCGTCTTCTTCGAACAGCAGGATGCCGCGTTTCAGGCCGTCGAATACCTGATTACTCAGGGTCACCGCGATATTGCCTGTATTACCGTTCCTATCCACACGCCAACCGGTAAAGCGCGTTTACAGGGCTATCGCCGGGCGCTGGAGCAAAACGGTATCAAGTGGGACCCGGCAAAGGTGAAGCACGGTGATTCCACCATGAACTGCGGCTATGACATGTGCAATGCGCTGCTGGAGGAGAAAGTGAAGTTCAGCGCGCTGTTCGCCTGTAACGACGATATGGCGCTCGGTGCGTCAAAAGCGCTGCATCAGGCGGGGCTTAAGATCCCGCAGGATATTTCACTGTTCGGTTTCGATGATGCGCCTAGCGCCAAATGGCTGGAGCCGGGGCTCTCTACCGTCTATCTGCCGATCGATAATATGATCGTTACCGCTATCGATCAGGCGATTAAGCTGGCAAGCGGGGAAGAGATCGAAACGATCCCGCCGTTTACCGGTACGCTGGTATTGCGTGACTCGGTGACGACGGGGCCGTATTACAAATAGTGCCAGTCCCGGGGTCGTTTCACTCGCCCGGGCTACTTTTCACATGTAGCCCGGGCGAGCGCATGTACGACCGGATACATAGGTAACACTTCAGACCGGGAACATAGGTAACACTTTCCTAGTCTATCCGGATAATACTACGGCTTTTCCGGTCATAGTAAGCAAGCGTTATACCGTT
>NZ_VDAG01000070.1:0-916 GCF_019584505.1 Kluyvera sp. EC_51
TGTACGACCGGATACATAGGTAACACTTCAGACCGGGAACATAGGTAACACTTTCCTAGTCTATCCGGATAATACTACGGCTTTTCCGGTCATAGTAAGCAAGCGTTATACCGTTAAAGATGATGGCCTCAACTCCATCATCTTTTTCTTCCAGCATGATGTATTCCCCCAGCAGCGCTTCGCTCAGGAACACCTCCTTGCCGATGTGTATCACCCCCTTCGACATCACTCTGTACAGCCGCGCTCCTTCAGGCCATTCATACTCAGGTACTTTACCGTCCCAGCTGCGCGATGATGGCCGCCATACCTCACCCGGCGTGGTTCCTCCCAGTGCTTCATGTGGACGCTCCTGGTTGAACTCTTCTCTGTAATGACTGAACCAGGCCTGTTGCTCTTCCAGTGTTCTGAAGATATTCCCGTGTTTCAGTGCGCTTTTCAGCGAACGGTGCATCCGCTCATGGCGACCATTTTCCTCCGGATGCCCCTTTCTGATTCGCTCGGGCCTGATGCCCAGTTTGATAAGCCAGACCGACAGACGGCTGAGACCCGCCACCCCAACGCCAGCAAAGGGCTGCCCGTTGTCGGTTCGCAGCACATCCGGCAGACCGTATTCAAGGAAGGCGTCGGTGAGGCACTGTCGGGCAAAGGCGGTGTTCTCGTGATGATTACCCCGGCAGCTCAGAAGGTAGCGGCTGTGGTTATCCGTCAGCGTAAACGGGTGGCAGTACTCCCGGCTCAGCAGTCTGAACTTCCCTTTAAAATCAGCGCTCCAGACCTGATTAATATCCTGGATAGTGGTCAGCGGCTGACGATTCCCGGGCGTTCTGTGTTTGCGCTTTCTGTCCGGAACCATCCCCTGGCGTTTGAGGATATCGCCGATAGTGCTGGCAGCCGGAACAGGGAAGTCGGCCTGATG
>NZ_VDAG01000071.1:0-274 GCF_019584505.1 Kluyvera sp. EC_51
TACGCACCACCCCGTCAGTAGCTGAACAGGAGGGACAGCTGATAGAAACAGAAGCCACTGGAGCACCTCAAAAACACCATCATACACTAAATCAGTAAGTTGGCAGCATCACCCACCTTGACTACTGACATGTTCTACTATGTTTTATATGCTTATTCATTGACCTGCTCCCCGTTGATTAGTACACCCCGATGTTAGTAATGTCTTCATAAGCCACATGAGGACATCCCCATGAAGAAGCGTTTTTCCGACGAACAGATCATCAGTATTCTCC
>NZ_VDAG01000008.1:0-349 GCF_019584505.1 Kluyvera sp. EC_51
GTCTTCCGGAGCCTGTCATACGCGTAAAACAGCCAGCGCTGGCGCGATTTAGCCCCGACATAGCCCCACTGTTCGTCCATTTCCGCGCAGACGATGACGTCACTGCCCGGCTGTATGCGCGAGGTTACCGACTGCGGCCTGAGTTTTTTAAATGGCGGAAAATCGTGTTGAGGCCAACTCATAAGACGCCCCAGCGTGGCCATAGTGCGTTCACCGAATACGTGCGCAACAACCGTCTTCCGGAGCCTGTCATACGCGTAAAACAGCCAGCGCTGGCGCGATTTAGCCCCGACATAGCCCCACTGTTCGTCCATTTCCGCGCAGACGATGACGTCACTGCCCGGCTGTA
>NZ_VDAG01000008.1:449-986 GCF_019584505.1 Kluyvera sp. EC_51
CTGAGTTTTTTAAGTGACGTAAAATCGTGTTGAGGCCAACGCCCATAATGCGGGCGGTTGCCCGGCATCCAACGCCATTCATGGCCATATCAATGATTTTCTGGTGCGTACCGGGTTGAGAAGCGGTGTAAGTGAGGGTAATGACTCCAACTTACTGATAGTGTTTTATGTTCAGATAATGCCCGATGACTTTGTCATGCAGCTCCACCGATTTTGAGAACGACAGTGACTTCCGTCCCAGCCTTGCCAGATGTTGTCTCAGATTCAGGTTATGTCGCTCAATGCGCTGAGTGTAACGCTTGCTGACAGATTCAGGTTATGTCGCTCAATGCGCTGAGTGTAACGCTTGCTGATAACGTGCAGCTTTCCCTTCAGGCGGGGTTCATACAGCGGCCAGCCATCCGTCATCCATACCACGACCTCAAAGGCCGACAGCAGGCTCAGAAGACGCTCCAGTGTGGCCAGAGTGCGTTCACCGAAGACGTGCGCCACAACCGTCCTCCGTATCCTGTCATACGCGTAAAACAGCCAGCGCTG
>NZ_VDAG01000008.1:1086-2221 GCF_019584505.1 Kluyvera sp. EC_51
CCCCACTGTTCGTCCATTTCAGCGCAGACAATCACATCACTGCCCGGTTGTATGCGCGAGGTTACCGACTGCGGCCTGAGTTTTTTAAGTGACGTAAAACCGTGTTGAGGCCAACGCCCATAATGCGTGCACTGGCGCGGCCTGAGTTTTTTAAGTGACGTAAAACCGTGTTGAGGCCAACGCCCATAATGCGTGCACTGGCGCGACATCCGACGCCATTCATGGCCATATCAATGATTTTCTGGTGCGTACCGGGCTGAGAGGCGGTGTAAGTGAACTGCAGTTGCCATGTTTTACGGCAGTGAGAGCAGAGATAGCGCTGATGTCCGGCGGTGCTTTTGCCGTTACGCACCACCCCGTCAGTAGCTGAACAGGAGGGACAGCTGATAGAAACAGAAGCCACTGGAGCACCTCAAAAACACCATCATACACTAAATCAGTAAGTTGAGAACGACAGTGACTTCCGTCCCAGCCTTGCCAGATGTTGTCTCAGATTCAGGTTATGTCGCTCAATGCGCTGAGTGTAACGCTTGCTGATAACGTGCAGCTTTCCCTTCAGGCGTGATTCATAAAGCGGCCAGCCATCCGTCATCCATACCACCACATCAAAGACCGACAGCAGCTCCAGAAGACGCTCCAGTGTGGCCAGAGTACGCTCACCAAAGACGTGTGCCACCACCGTCCTGCGCATCCTGTCATAGGCGTAAAATAACCAGCGCTGACGTGATTTAGCCCCGACGTAGCCCCACTGTTCGTCCATTTCCGCGCAGACAATGACGTCACTGCCCGGTTGTATGCGCGATGTTACCGGCTCCGGCCTGAGTTTTTTAAGTGCCGTAAAATCGTGTTGAGGCCAACGCCCATAATGCGGGCACTGGCACGGCACCCAACCCCATTCATAGCCATATCAATGATTTTCTGATGTGTACCGGGTTGAGAGGCGGTGTAAGTGAAGCTGATTTGCCATGTTTTACGGCAGTGAGAGCAGAGATAGCGCTGATGTCCGGCAGTGCTTTTACCGTTACGCACGACGCCTTCGGTAGCTGAACAAGTGGGACATCTGATGGAAATGGAAGCCACGCAAGCACCTTAAAATCACCATCATACACTAAATCAGTAAGTTGGCAGCATTACC
>NZ_VDAG01000072.1:0-4088 GCF_019584505.1 Kluyvera sp. EC_51
CTTAACGTCATAGCGGACTGGCCGATAAACCGGGTCAGCGAACTACTCCCCTGGCGCGTAGCACTGCCAACTGAATAACACATCCCCGTCAATACGGTTCTCGCTGCACGCTTACCGATATAAACTGCAATCTGGTGACAGACCGCATACAGTGACGACGTATCCGACTTCGCCAGTTCGCTCAACAATTTCTTGACCTGGGCAACATTATTCATGTTTCAGCTGGCTTTTGGCTGTGGTTGAGGAATATGAGATAATACTTTATCTATTGCGAAGCAGAAATCTTCAAGTCTTTTTACATCACTCACAGTGAAGTCGGATAGAGGCTGGGCTGTATCCAGCATTTTAGGCTGTCCCATCAGGCCGACCTCAACATCAACGGTACTGATGGATGCGTCGACTTTAAACTTCCACTTTTTCGCTACCATAAATTTTGCGTGAACAAACCCGCCGCTTTCTCCGGCCCGATGATAGTGATCTTTCTTCAGGCATTCCTCTTTACTCTTTAGGGGAATACGCACTGGGTTACCATTGGTAGTTACGTGCCCCAATTTGGTAATAAATCCATCCGGCGCGTTGTATAGCGGTTCGATAGCACTGAATACATTCGTGGCCTGTCCGCAGTCTATTCCATGTTGCATAAGAAACGTCCTCAGCATGAAAAGTTGATCCTGACTAGCCATAATAGACAGCGAATTTCTGTCCACAGATAAGATCAGCTTGGACGTTTCCGGTTGCCAGTAGATCACGTGGAAAAGCTGCGTTCTAACAGTCCGTTTCATCATGTAGACCGTGTCTGCACTCTGAAGTTTTCTGCCTTCATTAGACAAATGATCTACAGGAACTGGTTCCTCAATGTCTCTATCAACAACTGTGCAGGCTACCAGGCGGCGAAAGCGTTCGTTACTAATGTCAACTTCATCAGAAAGTGCGGGGTAAAGCTTGCCTCTTTTTAAGAGACTCAGCAGCCCAACGTCTTCAACCGGAAACGGGAACGCATCGCTAATAACCTTCTCTGGTGAGATCCGAAATGTGTTCAAGAATGAGGTTAAATTCTGCTTTATCATCTCATCGCGGATGAAGAAGACTTCAACTTGGCGGGTATCAAGCTGAAGGGCCAGCAGTCCCAGTGTATTAATTTTTTCCTGCAGCTTCTGATTTCCTGAGACTGCAGAGAGGATGTCCTGCTTGAACACCTCTTTTGAACGGGACTTCAGCGACATCACTTCATTTATCTGACTCTTTGCGAAATTAAAGCTGTACCTTGCTAAAAGTGTGTCAATTTTGTGTTGATAAGATGTAGACATACAAGTCCTTGCTTCAGGCTTATGATAACATCACCATTTCTGATAATTACAGTTTACCATTCCATGGTACTGCTGTCGCGAAATCCAAGGCTGTCCGTCTTATCGTTTTTTCACAGTGGCTGCAGGCTCTTGCTCTATCCCAGCAATTTAATCATCAATGACAATCAATCATATAGCATGCTCTGCTTTGACTTTCAGATATGGATGACGCCAGCAAGCAATCGTCTGAAGCCTTTAAGACTCTGAAAAAGGCGCAAGAACCAGACTAAGGGGCTGGCGTAAAAATATCTTGGCAGGGGCGGCAGGATTCAGATCAGGACTGACTGCAGCCAAACGAGCGTTCATCTCGGCTGTATGACTTGGTGCGCTCCTTCGCAAAGTAGCTCAGACGGAAAGTGAGCTTATCGTAAACCGCACGATAGTCTGTGGCGTTGGCATCCAGATAATACAGGGGATTATCTGGGATGTGGACCAACGTTCGGTATTCGGGGTAAGGGCCTAGTTGCAAAGCGCTCAGCCAGGCTTCACGTATCAGGCTGGCTAATCCCGTTCCCCCTTCTCCATAGCTCCCAAGTCCATTGAATGTGTCTTTGTTCACGAAAAGTACCATGTGGTAATGGGACTTCTCGTTTATTTCTCCCACTTCCCGAACCCAGGCGTAACGCAACTGGCATGGGTAGCTCCTGATGCCATTCTTTATTTTATTTCGGTACCGAGCATCGATTTTTGCATTAAGCGATTCAATGAAACGGGATATCAGACCACTATTCCTATTACAGTTGTCATCAGGCAGACGTAGATCGACACGGACAGCCATTGTCCTTGGGTGTTGTGCTATAGCGTTATCAATTACACCCAGCATCCGTTGCAAATACGTTGTATTGAATGGGGCATGACGTTGGTCAAGATAAATATCATTAAGCATAATAGATTCCTGTGATCTGAATATCGGGCAGGACGGAACCTTACCCGCGATGGTTGAGGTAATTAGGTGGTATCAAATCTGGCTTATTGAATTTGTGTTGGATGTTAGTTGGGTGATGCTGACTAAATTGCTTGGTGTGTATTGCGTAGGTGTGTATTACTGGAATATTGGGGTTTATGTACTGATATATATTAACAATCCGTCACGTATTAATACTCAACATTCAGGCCAGATGCGGTTTGATATTTCATTGTGTTAAATTATTTACTCCGAAGTTAATGTCGTCTGAAAAAAATGATTAAGGGGTGGCTATAACTTATTTCAATCACGGTGCATGATCAGAGTGTCATTTAAAATTAAGCAGCAAAAAAGGCATGGAATTTGATAAACACAGTCCAAAATATTTAATTTCTGGAATCATTAATTTTAGCCTGCAACCACTCCTCCAGGTCGCTTTTTAACCAGCGAGAAGCTCTACCCATCTTAATGGGTTTCGGAAATACCCCTTCCTGTATCAACTTATAGAACCATTTATCACTCAGGCCAGTAAGGCGTGTGATAAACTTCATATCGATGAACTCATCTTCCAGTAGTGCAGGTTTAGTTTTCATGCTGAGTGTCCCATTGCGAGAAGAGCACCGGAGCAGGCGATAACTAATTGTTCACGCCTTCTCCTCCACATGAATGGGGTGTGACGTAAAAAAAGATCTGGAAGGAGCAGTTGAGCTACCCAACTAAGAATGCATAGATACGGAAAACCTCGTGTAACGCTGTTCTCTGACCGTTACAATTTGACGGATGTCGAAACTTTGTAGAGTGCAATCATGAAAATTATTCAGAGTGGTGAGTTGATCAGTACTCTCCCCCAATTTACCAGAGGCAGAAAAATCACAGGAGGCAACCAGCCATTAATCACTTACTAATCAGTTAGTAATCACTACTTTATCATTAAAAAATCAGCAAAAAACCAGTCAACAGTCACCTTGCAGATGCCAAATCATCATGGTTCATTTATACTTTTGAAAGCATCGGACAGATGTGATATCACACTGGAGGGTACATGCTTAGGTATGACGAAGTGAGAGAGGAGTTCTTTTCCCTTTACGTTCTGAGTCTGTATTACAACGAAGATTACATTAAGCAGGCGAGTAATTTCGACACGCCTGAGGAATTTCAAAAACTCATTAATCATATATTGAACACTAAATTCCTATTCAATAATGAAGCAATACAAAGTGCGCGTACTTACTTGAAAAAACATTTCCATTACAAAATCATTGACAAAGAGAAGTTCGATTGTTTCAAAGGTTCTGATAGAGGATCGTGGTTTGCCTTAATGTATATATATAACAACAGAATCAGTCCTGAAACCTCCTCGAGCGTGAATATCTTTGCACAAGATAATATTTACAACCCGAACTCAACTCCTGCATCCCTTTTTGAATTTGAAAATATTGATGAAATTAAAAATTTCTCACTTGATGAAGTACAAGCCGAAATGCAGATGGGAATCTCCCCTAGCAATAAAGAAAAAAATAGAGATACACCTGAAAAATACTCGCGTAGATTTTATTTAACATCTGGCGCAGATCCCGACAACTACAGCCCGAATACAACATCCGAACAAGAACGCATTTGTACTTTGATGAGGTTTATTGATTTAGCTCCTGTAAGTTTAAGTCAGAAAATTTCCTATTTTCGTAAGTTGCATGATAAATGGCTAGAGCAATATAATACATTCCTTACTGATTATGACTGGCTAGATAAAAAAGATGAAAAGCAAGCTATCTATTGCTGGGAGTATCTGAGAAATAAAAATATGATCCCCTTTTATTTAAAACCATATAACACTGCAA
>NZ_VDAG01000073.1:0-263 GCF_019584505.1 Kluyvera sp. EC_51
CGACGTTGATAGGCTGGGTGTGTAAGCGTAGCGATACGTTGAGCTAACCAGTACTAATGAACCGTGAGGCTTAACCTTACAACGCCGAAGATGTTTTGGCGAAAGAGACATCGATATTCAGCTTGATTACAGATTACATCAGAACGCGAAAAGCGGTCTGATAACAGAATTTGCCTGGCGGCTGTAGCGCGGTGGTCCCACCTGACCCCATGCCGAACTCAGAAGTGAAACGCCGTAGCGCCGATGGTAGTGTGGGGTCTCCC
>NZ_VDAG01000074.1:0-432 GCF_019584505.1 Kluyvera sp. EC_51
ATGGAAGCTGCAGGCAAACCAACGGATAAACCAAACCTGGTGTGCGGTCCGGTACAAATCTGCTGGCATAAATTCGCCCGCTACTGGGATGTGGAGCTGCGTGAGATCCCTATGCGCCCCGGTCAGTTGTTTATGGACCCGAAACGCATGATTGAAGCCTGTGACGAAAACACCATCGGCGTGGTGCCGACTTTCGGCGTGACCTACACTGGTAACTATGAGTTCCCACAACCGCTGCACGATGCGCTGGATAAATTCCAGGCCGACACCGGTATCGACATCGACATGCACATCGACGCTGCCAGCGGTGGCTTCCTGGCACCGTTCGTCGCCCCGGATATCGTCTGGGACTTCCGCCTGCCGCGTGTGAAATCGATCAGTGCTTCAGGCCATAAATTCGGTCTGGCTCCGCTGGGCTGCGGCTGGGTTATC